>NZ_JADPIU010000011.1:0-242631 GCF_023073075.1 Bradyrhizobium sp. 61
CAGAAGTTCGAGTCAGGACGCTGGGTGCCGTTTGGTGACCTCGTGAGTGGGGAATAGCGGGCCATCAGGCCCTTTCTTTTGCACAGACAACCGGGACCAGCTCTTCCCAAGGCTTGTTGCCGACCTTCCGCAGAGCACGATTCGTCCGCGAGGCGCCATGTTGTTGACCGCTGCTTGCAGAATTTCTCCACCGACATTGTCGTAATAGACATAGACATGGCCGCTGCACCCGCTCAAGCTTTTCTATCGGCCTTGCTGCAAGTCTTGTCGTTGACGTCTTCGAAGACGGACGGAAATCACACGAAGTGATTCAATGCCCCATCTCGATAATAGATTGATAAATCGACGGCGGACGCTTCCGAGGTGCGCTCAGCGTGAGTCGAAAGCCGGAAGCATTGAAGAATGCGTGAAACTGCGACAGCAGCGACGAGTTGCCAGGCCCCCCTGCTGCCGCGGGCATACAACTGCCAAGCGACCGAGCATTTCGCACGTCCACAATTGCCGGCGGCAGCTGTAACTGCGTCAGAGTCCTCTGGATGCTGAGCAGGCAGACGATCAACTACCAGCGCCCACCCTGAAGACAAATCCCCGCGGCCGCAAATCGCACAACCCAAAATAGTCTCATTTCTTTTTCATGACCTTGGCAGTTGGTCGTCATGGATAACCGGTCGCGGCAAGCCGGCCGATGAGAGCAAACAATTCGCGCGCGACAGGCGGCGCAAGACCGGCAGACGGCTCGTCGAGCAGGATCAAACTCGGCTCGGAGACGAACGTGACCGCAAGCGCCAATGCCTGCCGTTGGCCGCCGCTAAGCAGTCCGGCTTTTCTTTCCCGCAATGTTTCGAGTATCGGAAACCATTCCCACACCTGATTGATCTCGCGCGGCGTACGACCCCGTGCGCGCGCCAGCCGCTGTCCCAGAACGAGGTTCTGTGTCACCGTCAACGAGGCAGGCAGCCTCCCGCCTTCACGAAGCAGCGTGAGACCCTTCAGCGCTCTTTCCGAAGCTCGCAAGCCGGCGATAGACAGATCGCCCAGCCGAATCTCGCCGCTGCAGTGGTCGTGAAGGCCAGCGATCGACCTGAGCAGAGTTGTCTTACCGGCCCCATTGTGACCGAGAATTCCAACGACGCGGCCTTTCTCGACCGTAAGACTAATATCGTCCAGAGCGAGAGCCTGGCCGTACCAAGCCGACATGTGCGCCACCGCAAGGTTCATGATGCTGCCCGCACCGGAGTTGGAGTCGGATCATGTCGGAGATATGCCGCCAGGCTGGCGGGAAGCCGTTCCTTCAGATCGGCGCGGCAGGTCACCTGACCGTTTTCCAACAGCAACAGTCTGTCGCAGACCCTGAGAACGAATGGCACATTGTGTTCGACGACAAGGATGGTGATGCCTCGTGCGGCGATTTCTTTCAGCCGGTCGCCTAGATCCTGCCGTTCCGAATCGTTCAATCCGGCGCATGCTCGTCGAGCAGCAGGATCGTCGGCGCCGAGACCGCTGCCCGCCCAATTTCGACGATCCGTTTGAATCCGAGCGACAACTCGGCAACAGGCCGGCTCAGACTCTCGGGCACGAATCGCATCGCGCGGAAAGTGGCAAGCGCGGCCTCACGACGGAGCCGATTGCGCCTCAGATCCACCGGAAGCCGAAGAAGCGCCGCAGCCAGGCCACCCTTTTCGCGGCCGACTAGACCGATCTCGATGTTCTCGATCGTCGTCAGTTGATCGATCAGTTGCGGCACCTGAAAGGTTCGGCCGATTCCCGCCCGCGCGAGCTCGTCCACCCGCCAGGCGGTAACATCCTGGCCACGGAAGCTGATCGCGCCTGCGTCAGGCGTAAGGAATCCCGAAAGGACATTGAGAAATGTGGATTTACCCGACCCGTTCGGTCCGATGAGACCAATCAATTCGCCCCGCCGGATTGAAATATCGATAACCCTGTTAAATCGGACGGACCGCCGAGCGGATCACCACCGAGGCAATCCCAAGGCACGCGTGAACAACGATCTCGTGTCGCCACTGACGATGTTCAGGGCGATCCGGATGTGGATGGACGAACCCAAGCTGCAGGTGGACCACCGGGTCTCGGCCCTCTCCGATCTGCTTCGGTCCCTGGATTGAAGTCGCGGAGGCGCCGCCGCCGTTCCCACTAACGGCGCGCGAAGGCCCCGACCTTGTTCGACGGCTGTATTTTCGGAACGACGAGTAAACAGCGAAGCTCATCGATCTGGCCGGCCATGCTCAGGGCCTGCCGCTTGAGCACTTCCACCGCGAGGCCGCGATGGCCTTCCGTTTCCAGTTCCTTGATGCGCTCGTTGAATACAGCGAGGTCCTGATGCAGGACCTCGATCTGGTGCTGGACCGGATAACGCGCGGGGTGAAACCTGTCGCTCGCGCTCTGCTTTGCAGTGTCCGGCTTCGACGCGACGCCGTAAAAACGCTTCTCACCCTCTACGTCCATGAATCACACCCCCGTGCTGCGTCTTAGCATTGCGGAAGTGTGGCGGTCTTACAAGGGGGAAGAAGGCCGGATGACCGGCGCCCCGTAGTGGTACCGGGCAACCCTGAGCCGGCATCGGCCAAGCGCTGGAGCGGGTTTGTTTTTTATTAGCAATCCCAATTACTTACGCGTTTCGATAATTCTCATATTGGACGTCATTGGACACTCCTGCGCAGCTCAGCCTGGTTCGGTGCCCCACAAGATCCGTTTCCGCCTCTATTCCCGTTTGTACACCGCACGCGGCGCGTTGGCGGCTTTGATCAGTGTTTCGGCTGCCTTTCGATCAAGAGCGATAAAATTTGCAAACTCTTCTGGCGAAGTCGGGGCCGCAACGACTGCTTGCTGCTCCAGAAATTCAACGAATTTTGGTTCCTTGAACGTTTCGACAAAAGCGGCATTCAATTTGTCGATGAATGCAGCAGGCGTGCCCTTGGGCGCCGCCAGGCCCCACCACCCTACGCCCGGATAATCACCGAAGCCCGCCTCGGTGTCCGTTGGCACATCGGGGAGCAGAGGCGACCGCTGCCTTGACGTAACCGTCAAGGCCTTGACCGAACCGGTCTGCAGCAGGCCGATGAAATTTCCGAGGCCGAAACGCGTCAACTGTACTTCGTTCGCGGCCGTGGCCTGGGCGGCCGGTCCGCCGCCTTTATAGGGGATGCCTACAATCCTGGTTCCCCATTGGTTATTCAGCCACTTCAGAAACAAATCCTGAGAGGACCCATCGCCCAGCGTCGCGAAATTGAGTCCGTCAGGCTTGGATTGCGCGAGGCTTTTGAGTTCTGAGACGGTGTTTACCCCCAGCGCCGCAGGCACGAACGTGCCTTCGGTGAGAAAGAACAGTCGGGTAATCGGAACGATGTCGTCCGGATTGTACGGAAGGTGTTCAAACAGCAAGGGATTGTAGGACAGCGTCGAATGATAGATGACGCACAAATTGTAACCATCCGGCGCTGCGGCAGTGCAGGCCTGGCCGCCGAGAATGCCCGAAGCCCCGCCCTTGTTTTCGATGATGAGGGGCTGCCCGAGCTTTGGCCCGATCTCACTTGCCGCTTTGCGCATGATCACATCGGTAACGCTACCGGCTGCAATCGAGACAATCAGCCGGATGGGCCGTTCCGGATAGGTTTGCGCCTGCGCGCTGGTGGCTGCGCCAACACCGAGAAGACCGATCAAAACCATGCTGATCCACTTCATGTCGCTCCTCCCGATTATTCCCTCAACCCACACCTTGCGCCGGCAGCGTTCTAAAGCGCCTGTTCAAATGCATCCGTGATGAACTGATCGAGCCAGCGATAGCTCTGCCGCGCTGCGGGCTCGTTGTATTCGGCGATCCCTGGTACGCCCGCCTCCGGCTCGCAGAATGAGTGCACGAGGCCGCCGAATGTGAGCATCTGCCACTTCGCCTTGGCCGCATCCATCTCCGTTTCGAAAGCATCACGCTGCGCCTTGTCCGAGACCGGATCGCGCGACCCGTGCAACACGAACAGCGGGGATTTGATCTCGCCCGGCTTCGTCGCAGGCTTCGACGTCGTCAGGTCGCCGTGCAGGCAGACGACCGCCTGGACGTCCGCGCCGGTGCGCGCGAGTTCCAGCACGTTGCCGCCGCCGAAGCAGAAGCCGACGGCGGCCTTGCGGCTTGCGTCCCCGATGCCACGCTTCTCGGCCTCGACGATGAGCGTCACCAGCGCGGCGTTGATTCGCAGCCGCCGCTCGTCCGGGGCGTTGCGGAGCGCTTCCGCGAGGTGGGCCGCCTCCGGCGGGCCGCTCGATGTCTTGCCGTCGCCGTACATGTCGGCGACGAAGCCGATGTAGCGAGAGCCGGCCATCATCTGCGTGCGCGCGATGGCGTCGTCGGTCACGCCGAGCCAGTTCGGCGCCATCAACATCAGCGGTCGCTTGCCGCTTGTGCGTTCGTCGTAGACGAACGCTCCGATGAAGCTGTTGCCGCCGGCCTGATAAATGAAGCGTTCGACTGCCATGTCTGTTCCTCAACCTGGTATGACTTCGCCGATGAAGCCGCCGTCGAAAGCCGTAAAGAACAACCGCCCATCCGCCCATGCGCAGATGCAGCGCGCGCCGGCATTCGGTGCCGGAATGTCGTATTCGCCGAAAACTGTGCCTTTCGGCGTCATGCGGCCGATCTTGTTGGCTTGGTTCGCGGTGAACCACAGGTCGCCATCCGGCGCGACGCAGACCCCGCGCAGCGAGGAATTGGGAGTCGCCACCGGATGTTCAGTGATGGTCCCGTCGCCATCGATTCGAGCGAGTGCGTTCGTGCTGGTCTCGACGAACCAGATGCTGCCGTCCGGGTGCTCCGCCATGGCGCGCGGCTGGCTGTCGTGGCTCGGGATCGGATACTCCGTAACGCAGCCATCGATGGTGATACGGCCCACGCGGTTGCCTGCGGCCTCGCTGAACCAGAGCGCGCCGTCGCGCATCGCGATCGAAAGCGGTCTGCTTCCGGGCGTGATGCCATCGCGGAACTCGGTGACAGTGCCGTCCGGCGTTATGCGCCCAATCTGACCGGCGTCGCTCTCGGAAAACCAGACGTTGCCGTCCGGGCCGGCAAGAATGCCGTCGGGCCCGGCATGCGGCGTCGGCAGATCGAACAGCGTGATTTCGCCGCGCACGGTGATCCGGCCGACCTTGTTGGCCTTCTTGGCGCAGAACCAAAGGTTACCCGCGTTGTCCGCGGCTATGCCGATCGGCATCGCGTTCTCGACCGGCAGCTTGAATTCAGCGAAGGTGTAGTCGGTGACGTTCAGGCGGCCGATCGTGGACGCACCGCTTTCACAGAACCAGAGATGGCCGTCGGGGCCCGCTACACAGATATAAGGCTCGCTGTTCGGAGAAGGAATTCGATGGGTCCGGATGGTGACCCTCGTTTCGGTTTGCGGTCGCGCTGTCCCCGAGACCATGGATATGCTCCCTCCTCACGCTGTACCGTTATGCAGTACAACTGTATTGTTGAAGAGTATTCAGCAGCCCCGTGTTCTGGTCAATCGGAAACGGCGGTGCGACACACGACCGTTTGAGATGCCTCGGTTGCGTTGCACACCTCTTGATGAGAGGCGCGGCTACCGCCTTCCAACAAACGTCCGAAGCTTCTCGCGAAAGATGAGCAGAGCCTGGGAGAGCGCCTCACGTTGCTCGTTGAAACGATGGTTCGGCGCGGGAATCGAGACCGCGACCGGCCTGCCAAAGGGATCAAGCACGGCGATCCCGACCGCGCTGATGCCGATGCCGTGCTCCGCCGGATCGAATGCCAGGTGCTTGCGCCGAGCCGTATCGAGCTCGCGCACCAGCTTTGCGCGATCCCTGAGCGGATGCTCGGGATGCTCCGTGGCGCTCTTTTCGATCAGCGTGGCGGCGTCTTCCTTGGAAAAGCACGACAGGATCGCCTTGCCGTTGGCGGTGCAGTGGAGCGGAAAGCGTTCACCGATGCCGGACAGCGCGACCAGCCGTTGCTTGCCCGGTATCTGATCAATGAAGACCGCGGAGCCCCCCGACAAGATCGACAGGTCGACGGTTTCGCCGACCTCGTCGCGCAGCGCGACCAGATGCGGATGCAGGATCTCGGTGAAGTTCGAATTCAGCGACGCCGCAATCCGGGCGAGACCCGGGCCGATGCGCACGCCGCGGCCGGGCTGCGCTTCGGTGACGAAATCCTCGGTGACGAGCGCCGCCACGATGCGCTGGACCGTCGAACGGGCGAGACCGATCTCGCGCGCGATCTCACCGAGACTGAGCCCGTCGGGTTTGCCCTCGAGAGCGCGCAGTACGCTTGCCGCCCGCGCGATGACCTGCACGCCGAGGCCGACGCCTTTCTCATCCTCATCCGTCATCCGCACGTTCACCGCGAATCCCCCTGGCGACTCGTTGCCGCACCAAGCCATAGCGCGCCAACCGCACGCAAACAAATCACGTCGACCGTCTTGACTGCATTGTGATACACATGTACTGACTACCAGTACAGTAAAAAATGAGCGGGGCCGCGCGGCCGCGCCGGTGGAAACGCAAGATCAGGAGGCACGTGCCGATGAAAATTCGCGGCATCGAATTCGAGGGCAACCTCGACAACGCGATGGGGCTGGAGTTCTACAATCTCTCGCATCGCTTCGGATTCCAGTCGCCGAACTGGCCGTATTTCGAAGACGTCAAAATCGAGCGCATTCATTACATGGCGAAGTCGGGGGTGCTGTCGCAGCGCATCACGACCAGCATGCACAACACCACCCATATCGACGCCCCCGCGCATGTGGTCGAGGACACGCCGTTCATCGACGAAGTGCCGCTTCCGCATTTCTTCGGATCGGGAATTGTGGTCTCGATTCCCAAAAAGCTGTGGGAGCCGATTACCTATGACGATCTCGAAAAGGCTGCCGGCCATGCGGTGCGGCCCCACGATGTGGTGATCGTCAACACCGGCTGGCATCACAAATATCGCGACAGCGAAGAGTATTTTTGCAAGTGCCCGGGTTTCGTGCCGTCAGCCGGCGACTGGTTTGTCGAGAAGAAGGTCAAGGTCGTCGGCCACGACACTCAGGCCAATGACCATCCGCTCGCCACTGCGATCGGACCACACCGCAACGGGCCGTTGCATCCGCATCTCGCCGAAGAATTCAAGAAATGGTCGGGCGGAATCGACTGGAAGGAAGCCCATCCCGAATGGGAGCCCGTGCATCGCAAGCTCTTCACCAACGGCATTCTCGGCATCGAGAACGTCGGCGGTGACCTCGATGCGGTGACCGGCAAGCGCGTCACCTTCGCCTTCTTTCCATGGAACTGGGACCGCGGCGACGGCTGCATCATTCGCCTCGTCGCGATGCTCGACAAATCGCAGAACTACCGCATCGAGAAGGGCGACGCGTTCGGCAAATAGCAAACGCCGACCACCCAACAGATCACGGCCACGGCTGGAGGAGACGTCCATGCATGTCAAACGGTTTGCCGACGCCAAGCCCTATGAGGCGCCCAACCACCGCGGCGTGATGGGCCTGCGGCTGCAGGGTTTTGAGCCGGGCGGCCCGACCAACCAGTGGATCGGCTACTCGCAGTTCCTGCCCGGCGGCGGCGCCGGGCCCGATTCGACCCCGTTCGAGAAGGTCTATGTGGTGCTGAGCGGCCAGATGACCGTGCTGATCGACGGCAAGGAGACCGTGCTGGAAGCCATGGATTCCTGCACCATCGCGCCCAACGAGGTGCGCGAGATCGTCAACCGCACCAACCATGTCTGCAACATGCTGGTTGTGATCCCCTATCCACAAGGAGGTGCGCCGCGATGACCGCCCCTACCGATCCACTCGCGCTCTTCTCGGTGAAGGGCAAGGTCGCCATCATCACCGGTGCGTCAGGCGCCTTCGGCACCGTCGCCGCACAGACACTGGCCTCCGCCGGCGCCAAACTGGTGCTGACCGCCGGTCGGGCGCCGGAATTGCACGAGGTGGCGGAAGATTGCCGCAAGCGCGGCGCCGAGACCGAAGAGATTGCCACCCGTCCCTCCGACGAGGCCGCCTGCGATCGCATCGTCGCAGCCGCCGTTGCGCGCTTCGGCCGGCTCGACATCCTGGTCGTTGCATCCGGCAAGAACGACGTGTCGAAAATCACCGAGATGGCGCCCGCCCGGTTCCTCGACGTGATGGATGCCAATGTCACCCAGAGCTGGCTGATCGCCCGCGCCGCAGGCAAGCAGATGCTGGCACAAGGCGACGGCGGAAAGGTCATTCTGATGTCTTCGGCGCGCGGTCTGCTCGGCCACCCCGCCGGATATACCGCCTATTGCGCCTCCAAATCCGCGGTCGACGGCATCACACGCGCCCTCGGTTGCGAATGGGGACCCGTCGGCATCACCGTCAACGCCATCGCACCGACGGTTTTCCGTTCGCCGCTCACGGCCTGGATGTTCGGCGACGACGAGCGCGCGCGAACGACGCGCGCGGGCTTTCTCGCGCGCGTGCCCAAGGGACGGCTCGGCGAGCCCGACGATCTCGCGGGGCCGTTGCTGTTCCTCGCCTCGAAAGCGTCGGATTTCTACACCGGACACATTCTTTATGCCGATGGCGGCTACACGGCGGGATGACGATGGCCCCCCAGTGCATCAGCATCGTCGGCGGCGGCCTGATGGGACACGGCATCGCGCTGGTGTTTGCCGCGGCGGGACACCATGTCAGGATCACCGATCCGGTCGCAGAGATACGCGCGCGCATTCATGACCGGATCGGCACGACGCTCGACGAACTCGGCAACGATCGCGCGGCACTCGACCGCATCGCGATCGCCGAGACCCTCGAAGCCTGCGTCGCCGACGCGCAATGGGTGATCGAGGCGGCGCCGGAAGATCTGGCGCTGAAGCAGCGCATCTTCGCCGACATCGAGAACGCGACGCCGGCCGACGCGATCCTTGCTTCCAATACATCGGTCATTCCGATCGGCCAGATCATGGCCAGGATCGGGCGCAAACAGCGCGCGCTGGGAACGCATTGGTGGAATCCACCCTATCTGGTGCCGCTGGTCGAGGTCGTCCGCACCGCCGAGACGTCGGACGCGGCAATCGCATCGACGATGGCCCTGCTCAAAAGCGTCGGCAAGGCTCCCGTCGAGGTGAAGAAGGACGTGCCCGGCTTTGTCGGCAACCGGCTGCAGCACGCGCTGTGGCGCGAGGCCATCGCGCTGGTCGCGGAAGGCGTCTGCGACGCCCGGACGGTCGACGACGTCGTCAAATCGAGCTTCGGCGCCCGGCTTGCGGTGCTGGGCCCGCTCGAAAACGCCGACCTCGTCGGCCTTGATCTGACCCGATCCATTCACGGCTACGTCTTCCCCGCGCTCGATCGGGCCACCACGCCCTCCCCCTATCTCGACCGGCTGATTGCCGAAGGCCGGCTCGGATTCAAAAGCGGCCGCGGCTTTTCCGACTGGACCGCGGAGCAGCAGGCCGCCTTGCGGGCTCGGCTGACGCAACACCTCAAGGCCAGCTTCGGCCCATCGGCCGCGCGCAGGGAGTAGACCATGGCGAAGCCTCGATCCGACAAGGTCATCATCACCTGCGCCGTCACCGGCGGCATCCACACCCCGACGATGTCGGATGCCCTGCCCTTCACGCCCGACGATATCGCCGCGCAGTCGATCGCAGCCGCCGAGGCCGGCGCCTCGATCCTTCATCTGCATGCACGCGATCCGAAGGACGGCCGGCCGTCGCCGGATCCCGCGGTGTTCATGCAATTCCTGCCCCGCATCAAGCAGTCGACCGACGCGGTCATCAATGTGACGACCGGCGGCAGCCTCAGCATGACGGTGGAGCAGCGGCTCGCAGCTCCCCTCGTCGCCAAGCCCGAGATGTGCTCGCTCAACATGGGCTCGATGAATTTCGGCATCTTTCCGCTCGCCGATCGCTACAAGACCTGGAAGTACGACTGGGAAGAGCCCTATCTGCGCAACACCGACGATTTCATCTTCCGCAACACGTTCCGCGACATCGAGCGGATCCTGAAGCTGCTCGGCGAGGATCACGGCACGCGTTTCGAGCATGAATGCTACGACGTCGGTCACCTCTATAACCTTGCACATTTCGTCGACCGCAAGCTCGTCAAGCCACCGTTCTTCGTGCAGACCATCTTCGGCATTCTCGGCGGCATCGGCGCCGAGATGCGCAACCTGATGTTCATGAAGGAAACCGCCGACCACCTGTTCGGCGACGATTATCACTGGTCGGTGCTCGCGGCCGGGCGATCGCAAATTCCCTTTGCGACACAGGCCGCGATGATGGGCGGCAACGTTCGCGTCGGCCTCGAAGACTCGCTGTTCATCGGCCGCGGCAAGCTCGCATCCTCCAACGCCGAACAGGTCGCCAAGATGCGGCGCATCCTCGAAGAGCTCGGCCATTCGATCGCGACGCCGGCGGAGGCCCGGGAGATGCTCAAGCTAAAGGGCGGCGATCAGGTTGGTTTCTAGCAGCGGACCGGACTGCACAAGGGGACGGCCATGAAATTTGAAGACGCTAATGACCTGCTGAAGCCGGGCTACCTGCCGTTCGAATCCGGATATCAGGAAATCGAGGACGGCAAATGGGTGGTGGCCGGCCTCACCCGCATGCCGGGATGCCGCGCCAAGATGGTGGACTGGTGGTTCTCCTGGCTCGGCGACATCGAATGGTACCGGCTCTGGCATCCACGCGACCACGTCTATAGCGGCTGGGAAAACCGCGTGAACGGCAAATATATCGGCGCCTCGCATCTCGTGCACGAGTACCTGGCCGGGAAGGACGGCCCGCTCTACAAGCTGCGCGTCGACTTCCACGATCCGGCCGAGACTTTCGACGCCTCGCGCTACAAGGCCTCGGGAATGCTTGCCGTCTGCGCCCGTCCGGGTTTGCTGGAGGCGCCGTTTTACGTCGGCCGCATGACGCATCTGGTCCGCGACACCGATTACGGCTGCGAAATGCGGTCGCGCTTCTGGCTCGGCATGATCGCACATCGCCATCCCACGATCACGCTGCCGGAGGCCCAGATCAGGCAGATGCGCGCCGAAAATCTCAATGCGGAATTTTCCCGCCGGCTCCACCAGCATTGCGTCGAAGAGATGGGATATCTCGCCGAGGTTCTGCCGGCGCTCTATCGCCGCGTCACGCTCGACGACACATTTTGAGGACATCCTGACTGCACTGAACAACACAAGAAAAGCACAAAGACATTTGGAGGAGGAAACAGATGAAGCGTCATATTGGAACGTCTCTCGCCACCACCATGTTCGCTTCGGCAATGTTGGCGCTCGGTATCGGCGCCGCGGCAGCCGATGACATCGTCATCGGCGCTTCATTGCCGCTTTCCGGCCCGCTCGCGGGCTTCGGCAGCTTCCAGCAGTGGGGCTACAAGCGCGCCATCGACCAGGTCAACAAGGCCGGCGGCATCGCCATCAACGGCACCAAGCAGCAGGTCAAGCTCATCATCCGTGACGACAAGACCGATCCCAACGCCACCGCCTCCAATACCGAGACGCTGATCTCACGCGATCGGGTGGTCGCAATGCTAGGGTCCTGCACGCCGGCGCTCGTCAATGCCGGCGCGCTCGTCTCCGAACGCGCGAAAAAGCCGATGGTTACCGGCTGCGACCCGCTCGAGGCTTTCAAATCGGTGCGCAAGTGGAATTATGTATGGGACATCTTCTTCCACGAGCCCGAACTCGCGGCAGCGCAATTCAAGGCGATGGACGAGCTCGGCGCTAAGACCAACAAGAAGCTCGCGATCTGGCATGACAACGGTCCCGACGGACAGGTGATCGGCGGCAAGATATGGCCGGCGCTCGCCAAGGAATTCGGCTACGAGGTGGTTCAGAACGCCGAATTCCCGATCGACAATTCCCAGTTCATCTCCATCATCGGCGAGGCCAAGAGCAAGGGCGCCGAGGTCGTGCTCGTCGATGCGATCACGCCGCAGGCTATCGCGATCCGCAAGCAGATGGCGTCCGCCGGCTACACACCCAAGGTTCTCAATATCGAGAAGGGCGCCGAGCCGGTGCAATTCGCCGAAGCGCTGGGCAAGCTGTCGGACGGCATCATGGTCGGCGGCTATTGGGACCCGACATTCCCCTATCCCGGAGCCGCGGACCTTGCCAAGGCCTTCGAGAGCGAGACCAAACTGAGCAGCAGCCAGCATATCGCGGATTCCTATGCCGCCGCGCAGGTCCTGCTCGATGCCATCGCCGCGGCGGGCTCGACCGATCCCGAGAAGATCAACGCCGCCATTGCCAGGACCGACAAGTCCTATGTGGTCGGCCCCGTGAAGTTCGACGAGAACCACACCGCCAAGCTTCCGATCGTCTCGCTGCAATGGCAGGGCGGCAAAGCCGTGATCGTCTGGCCGAAAGCCGCCAAGACCGGCGACTTCCTGTTCCCGCTGCCCTGACCGCGGAAGGCCCAGCCGGCATGTTCGACGTCAGCATCATCTCCAGCACGATCGTTTCGGGCGTGTTGCTCGGCGGGATCCTCGCGCTCACCGCGCTTGGACTGTCGATCGTGCTGGGCGTGATGCGTCTCGTCAATCTCGCCCACGGCGACTTCCTGGTGGTCGGCGCCTATGCCGGCCTGTTCTTTCTGCAATTCACCGGTATCGATCCCCTGCTCGGCGTGCCGGCGGTCGCCGTGCT
This sequence comes from Bradyrhizobium sp. 61, assembly GCF_023073075.1. Lineage (NCBI taxonomy): Bacteria > Pseudomonadati > Pseudomonadota > Alphaproteobacteria > Hyphomicrobiales > Nitrobacteraceae > Bradyrhizobium > Bradyrhizobium sp. 61. Next base: position 12,643 of record NZ_JADPIU010000011.1, read on the forward strand.
TGTCGGCCTGCTGGCGCTGCCCGTCTATCGCCTGCTGCTCGCCCCGCTCGCCGACCGCGGCGCGGAAGCGCAGATGATGACGATGTTCGCGGTGTCGATCATTCTCGAAAACGCCTTCGTCCTCGCGTTCAGTGCCGACACGCGTTCGATCGCGCGCAACTATGCCACTGTTCCGCTGACGCTCGGTCCGGTCACGTTTCCCTTGATCTACCTGATTGGCTTTGTCATCTCCGTCAGCCTGATCCTGGCCGTACACTGGCTGGTGTCCGTCACCGCGTTCGGCCGCGACCTGCGCGCCAGTGCCGTCGACGCCGAAGCCGCGTCGACGCTCGGCGTCGATGTCAAACGGGTTCAGATGCTGACTTTCGCGCTGGGCGCGGCCTGCGCCGGCGTCGGCGGCACGCTGATCGGCGCCGCCTTCCAATTCTCGCCATCCAGCGGGGGGGCCTATCTGCTCAACAGCCTCGCGGTCGTGGTGCTCGGAGGGCTCGGCAGCGTGATCGGCACCCTGGTCGGCGGCATCGCGCTCGGCGCCCTGCAGAGCATCGGCGGCCTGACACTGGGCGACGGTTACCGCGACCTGGTCGGCATGGCGGTGTTCCTGCTGGTGCTCGCGTTCCGGCCCGACGGCTTTCTGGCGCGGGGACGGACATGAGCGAAGCGGTCGCATCCTGCCCGCGCCACGGCTACGCGCGCGGCCCCGGACTCGTCGAAGTCGCCGTTCTCGGCGGCGCGCTCGCAGTATTTTGGTTCGCCCCGGATTTTGCCGGCGACTACTGGCTGCAGCTCGGCTTTCGGACTTGCATCTTTGTTGTCCTTGCCCAGGGGTGGAACCTGATGGCGGGATCGGCCGGGCTGGTCTCGCTGGGCACCTCCTGTTTCGTCGGGCTCGGCGCCTATGTGGCGTTCGGCCAGCTCAATCATCTCGGCATGCCACTGCCGCTCGCACTGCCGATCTGCGCAATTGCCGGCGGAGCATTGGCTGCCCTGGTGTCTCCGGCGCTGTTCCGGCTGCGTGGCCTCTATTTTACGGTGGGCACGCTTGCGCTCGCGGAACTGCTGCGGTTGTTGATGGCCAATGTCAGCACCTTTGGCGGCGCAAGCGGTATCTTCCTGCGGGAAGATCCACCGGCGCTCGCCGTATTGTTTCGCTACGCGCTTGTGCTGGCGCTGCTCGCATCGCTTGCGATGACGCTGTGCGCGCGAACCCGGATCTCGGTGATCCTCCGCGCGGTTCGCGACGACGAGGACGCCGCCGCGCAGATGGGCGTTCGTCCCTATCGCGTCAAACTCGGCGCCTTTGTGCTCGCCAGCGCGCTCGCAGCCATGGCCGGCGGCGTTCAGGCGGTAAAGCTTGGCGCCATCGAACCTTACGGCATGTTCGGGCTGCAATGGTCGATCGACGTGCTGTCGATGGTGATCATCGGCGGCGTCGGGATGCGGCTCGGGCCGCTGGTCGGCGCGCTGTTCGTGGTGGTGCTTGGCGAAGCGCTCGCCGATTATCCCGAGGCGCATATCGCGATCGCCGGCACAATCCTGATCGTGCTGATCCGGTTCGCGCCCCATGGCGTCGTCGGCCTTGCCGCAAAGCTTCCCTTAACCCGGCGGATGCCGGCATGAACGCGATGGACCCGCAGCCGCTGCTCCAGGTCGACGGCCTCGTCAAACGTTACGGCGGGCTTGTCGCCATCGATCACGTCGATCTTGCGCTCCGCGCCGGCACCATCACCGGGGTGATCGGCCCCAACGGCGCCGGGAAATCAACGCTGATCGGGCTGATCGGCGGCGCCGTCATGCCCAGCGCGGGCTCGGTCAGGCTCGATGGCCGTGACGTGTCCCGCCTGCCGGCATCCGAGCGCGCCCGCGCCGGCATCGGGCGCACTTACCAGATCCCGCGACCCTTCCTCGATATGTCGGTCGAAGAAAACCTGGAAGTCGCACAATACTCGATTGCGCCGTTCATACGGGCAGCGGCCGCCCGCAACGAGCGCGAGGCCTTGCTGGCCCGCACCGGACTTGCCGACGTCGCGCAGCTGACGGCGCGTGCGCTGCCGCTGCTTCGGCGCAAGCGGCTGGAAGTCGCGCGCGCGCTCGCACTCAAGCCGCGCGTGGTTCTGCTCGACGAAGTCGGAGCCGGCCTGGTCGACAGCGAGATCACCGAATTGATCCGGCTCATTCACTCGATCCTCGACGCGCGTACCGCGATCCTGATCGTCGAGCATGTGATCCGCGTCGTCCGCGAATGCTGCTCGCGCACGATGGTACTCAATTTCGGCAAGCCGCTGATCGAGGGACCGACCGCCGACATCCTCGGCAACGACCAGGTCGCCGCCGTCTATCTCGGCACCGGCGGCACACGCGTGGCTGACGCGGCCGTACCGGCGACCGATGGCGCCATCCATGTCGGCGCCCCCGAGACCGAGACCAGGGTTCTCGCGCCTCTCACGGCACCGGCGCCGGCGGAGACGACCAAAGCACCCGCGCTGCAGCTTACCGGGATCTGCGCGGGCTACGGCCAGGCGCGCGTTCTGCAGGGCGTCGATCTGACCGCGCAGAGCGGCCAGGCGATCGCCATTCTCGGCGCCAACGGCGCCGGCAAGACCACGCTGGCGCGAACGATCAGCGGCGTCATCGCCCCGACGGCCGGCGCGCTTCTGATCGATGGCCAGAACGTCTCGGGCCGCCCACCGCACCAGATCGCCGCAATGGGTGTCGCCCACTGCATGGAAGGACGACGCATCTTCTCCACGCTTTCGGTGCGGGAGAACCTCCTGATTGCGGCACGCGGCGCCGATGCACCGACCGCGCGCGCCAGGCTGGAGGCCGTCTACGATCTCTTCCCGATTCTCGCCGAGCGCAGGAACCAGGGCGGCACCTCGATGTCCGGCGGCCAGCAGCAGATGCTGGCGATCGGGCGTGCCCTGATGGCCCGTCCGCGGCTGGTGATCTTCGACGAGATCAGCCTCGGCCTCGCACCTATCGTGTTGGACAAACTCTACGAAGCGCTGGCGTTGCTGAAAAAGGCACGGATGACCCTGATCGTGATCGAGCAGGATGTCGACCGGGCACTGGCGCTCGCCGACCACGCTTACGTGCTGGAGCACGGCACGATCGCGCTGTCGGGAACGCCGCGGCAAATCGCCGACGACCCGCGGCTGCGGCACATCTATATCGGGGCCGCCGAAGGAGCGCTTGAACATGCGGCTGGCTGATGCAAACCAGTTGTTGGACAGCCCGATCTCGCCGTTCGAGAGCGGCTGGATCCGGCATCCGGACGGTCGCGCCCATGTCGCGGCACGCACGCACATGATCGGATGCAAGGCCGCCATGGTGAGATGGTGGTTCGGCTATGTCCACACCACCGAGCAGTACAAATGGTGGCATCCGCGCGACCATGTGTTCAGCGACTGGATCGGCGAACGCGGCACCGGCCGCTACATCGGCGGCACCCACATTGCGCACGAATATTTCGGCGGCGGGCCGACCCGGTTCAAGCTCAAGATCAATTTTCGCGATCCCGGCGACATCCTCGATCTGTCGCGATTCAAACAGGCCGGCATTGGTGCGGCGATCTATGCCAGGACCGGACCGCTCGATCGCGATCTCTGGATCGGTCACACGCTGCACCTTGTTTACGACACGCCGGACGGATGCGTCATGCGCTCCCGCTTCTGGCTGGGCGAAATCGAACCGGCGCCGACCGGTATCTCGCCACAGGACATGCGGGTGCTGGTCCCCGACGAACGCGTGCAAGGCTTGCACCAGCATTGCTCGGAAGAAATGAGCATTCTCGCAGGCTTTCTTCCGATGCTGTTTCGGCTGAACAACCCCGGCGTGGAATGATGATGTCGACGATCACGAGAGCAAAACCACAAGCGCGAGACGCGCGGCAAAGGCCGAACAAGGAGACCTCCATTGGTTAGCAAGATCGCGCTCGAAGAGCATTTTCTCTGTCCGGGTTTCGAGGGGTATTGGGCGACGACCGTCGGTGGCGTGGCACCCGAAGCCTTGCAGAAGATCAAGGGGCGGTTGTCCGATTTTGACGACAGCCGGATCGAAGCCATGGATGGGGCAGAAATCGCCAAGGCGGTTCTTTCCCTCGCTGGCCCGGGCGTGCAGATCGAACCCGACCGCGCGACCGCAATCAAGCTGGCCATTCAGGCCAATGATTTTCTCGCCAAGGAACTTCAAAAGCGTCCGGATCGCTATGCCGGATTTGGCCACCTGGCGATGCAGGATGCATCTGCCGCGGCCGACGAACTGGAGCGCTGCATGCGCGATCTCGGTTTCCGTGGCGTGATGATCAACGGCCACACCAACGGCCAATATCTGGACCATCCGTCGCTGGCACCGTTCTGGGAAAGGGCCGCGGCACTTCGCGCACCGGTCTACATCCATCCAGGCGATCCGGTGGCACTTAGCCCGGTGCTCGACGGACATCCCGCGTTGCGACGGGCAACGTGGGAATGGGGATTCGAGACGGGGTCGCATGCGTTGCGTCTGGTATTCGGCGGCGTGTTCGCGCGCTATCCGGATGCGACGGTCATTCTGGGCCATCTCGGAGAAACCCTGCCCTATCTGCTGTGGCGCTTCGATAGCCGCGCCAAGCTGTACGGCGTAGAGCTCCCTCGTCCGCCCTCGGCGTACATCAGGTCCAATATCGCGGTGACGACATCGGGCATGTTTTCGGCAGAGCCCTTGAATTGCGCGATTGCGGCAATCGGGCACGAACGCGTGATGTTCTCGAGCGACTATCCATTCGAAGCGCCCGAGGAAGCCGGCCGCTTCATGGATCAGGTCGCGCTGCCGGAGGACGTCCGCGCCGCCATCGCCTTCAACAACGCCAAGCGAATTCTGAACCTGTGAACTGATCGATATTCCGTCCGCAGCCGGCACCAGATCGGCAGGACTTCACGCCCTGGAGGAAACCATGATGAAGGCTATTTCCCGAAGAACATTCGCGCTTACCGGCGCTTGTGCACTGATCACCTCACATTCGGCGTCCGCCCAGACCGCCGAGTTGAAGGTGTCGCACTTCCTGCCGCCGAACCACACGTTCCAGAAGGCGATGGTGGCGTGGAGCGATGACCTGGAGAAGCAATCGGCAGGCCGGATGAAGCTGCGGATCTATCCGGCGGGCCAGTTGGGCGGCGGCCCCAACCGGCAATTCGATGCAGCACGAAACGGAGTCGTCGACATCGCCATCAGCCTGCACGGCGCGACTCCGGGTCGCTATGCCATGACCGAACTCGCCAGCCTTCCGTTCGCCTCGCCTTCGGCAGGCAACACCAGCACGGTAGCGTCCCGCCGGCTCAGCGAGGTGGCACCGGACTACCTGTCAAAGGAGCACGAGGGGCTTCGGGTTCTTTGGATGGCCGTCACGCCGCCCTTGATGTTCCACAGCAAGGCGCCGCTCCGGACCATCGCCGATTTCAAGGGCAAGCGCATCCGCTACGCCGGGGTGCAATTCAAGAACATCATCGACAGCCTCGGCGCGGTGCCACTGCTGATTCCGCCGCAGGAAACGCAGGATGGCCTTGCCAAGGGCATTATCGACGCCGCGACCTTCCCCTACGAAGGCGCCGCCAGTTTTGATATCGCGACGATCGCCAAATACACGCTGGAGCCCGGCGTCAGCTCGGCGACTTTCGCTGTGGTCATGAACCCGGCGAAATACGGCTCGCTTCCCGACGACCTCAGGACCTTGATCGACAAGACCACCGGACCGGAAGCCGCGGCCAGGTTCGGCGCGATGTGGGACGAGGCCGAACGCGAGGGAAAGGTCTCGATGCTGGCGAAGGGTACGCAGGTGTCAACGCTTGCCGAGGACCAACTCGCGCAGATGAAGGGCATTTTCAAATCTCAGGTCGAAGCAGCGCTCGCCGAGGTGGAAAACCAGGGCAAGCCTGGCCGCAAATTCTTCGCCGCCTATTTGAAATAGACGCCCCATCATGAAGAACCAGGTATCCCCACCTTCGGCACCGCCGGCCAACGTTCACCGGCTGCAGGCCGCGCAGCTTCGACTCGCTGCGGTCGCGCTTCTGACCATGATGACAGGGACGGTGCTCGATGTATTTTTCCGTTACGCTTTCAACAAGCCGTTGCGAATCTCCTACGATCTCGTCGAGAGCATGCTCGTGATCTACGTCTTTCACGGCATATCGAGCGTGTTCCTGGCGCGGCGCAACATCGTGATCGACGTGATCGATTCGCTGGTCAGTCCGCGCATTCTGCGCGTGCTGGCCGTCATCGCCGATATCGTCTCGGTGATGTGCCTGTTGCTGTTTGTCTGGGGGATGTGCCAGCCCGCGATGCAGGCTTTCCAGTACGGCGATCGCAAGCTTGAACTGGGGATGCCGCTTTATGTGTTGTGGGGTTTCGCGCTGGCGGGACTCTTCGGCACCGTCGTCTGCGCCATGGCTGCCTTTGTCTACATTTCCCTGCGCCAGCTACGGAGCCCACAGTGAGCCCAGGCATTATCGGCGCCATCGGCATTGCATCGCTGCTGCTGCTGTTATTCATCCGCATTCCGGTGTGGGCGGCATTGGCGCTGGTCGGCTTTGCCGGCAATTTCATCCTGTCGGGGCTGCCAAGCGCGTTGACCCTGACCGGTACGTCGGCGTTCGATGTGTCGTCCGCCTACACGCTATCGGTCATTCCGCTGTTCGTGCTGCTGGGCGAGGTCGCCTCGAACACGCGGCTGTCGGCCGACCTCTTCAATGCGGCGCGCCTGCTGCTTTCCGGCGTGCGCGGCGGCCTTGCGATTGCCACCATCGCCGCCTCGGCCTGCTTTGGCGCCGTGTGCGGCTCGTCGATCGTCACGGCCGCGACCATGACACGGATTGCCCTGCCGGAGATGCGCAAGGCGGGCTATGACGACAGGCTGGCGACGGGATCGCTGGCCGCGGGCGGCAGCATCGGGATACTCATCCCGCCGTCGATTATCCTGGTGATTTACGCCTCGATCGCCGAACAATCGGTCCCGAAGCTGTTCGCGGCGGCTCTGTTGCCGGGACTGTTGCTGACGGCGCTCTATATGGCTGTCGCGGTCGGCATCGCTTTCGTCTATCCGGACTATGCACCCCGCCAGAAGCGGGCCTCGACGCGCGAACGGCTCAAGGCGCTCGCCGGACCTTGGCAGTTCATCCTGCTGTTCATCGTCACGATCGGCGGCATCTATGCCGGAATCTTCAGTCCGACCGAGGCCGCCGCGGTCGGCGCCTTTGGCAGCATCGTGCTCGGCGCCATCGCCCGCCGCCTGACATGGAGGACGCTGTGGCAGTCGATCGAGGCATCGATCCGGACAAGCTGCATGCTGTTCGTGATCATCATCGGGGCCAACCTTTTTTCATCCTTCATGGTGCAAACCCAGTTTCCGACCATGCTCGCAGACGGCGCCAGTGCCCTGAACCTCTCGGCGCCGGTCGTGATGATCATGATCGTGCTCGCCTATATCGTGATGGGATGCTTTCTGGAAGGAATCGGCATGGTGCTGATCACCGTGCCGGTATTCCTGCCGCTGGTCGTCAAATTCGGCTATGATCCGATCTGGTTCTCCATCCTCGTGGTCATCGTCGTCGAAGTCGGACTGATTCATCCGCCGGTCGGCATGAACCTGTTTGTGATCCAGGCGCAGGCGCCCGATGTCCGGATCACGAGCATCTACCGCGGCATCGTTCCGTTCCTGATCGCGCCGCTCGTCCTCATTGTCATTCTGTTCCTGTTGCCCGGCCTGGCGCTGTGGCTTCCCAAACTCCTGTACGGCTAAGCCCATGACCAATGTCCTTGTTCTCGAAGCCCATGCCGAACCCTATGCCGGCGGTCTGCGCGGTGAATTCCGAGACCTGAAGGTTCAGGTGGCGCGATCGGCGGCCGATACCCATGTCGACTATGGCAAGGTGGAGATCCTGGTTGCGTTCGGCATGGACGTGACGGATCCACTGTTTGCCCGGATGCCTGCATTGAAATGGGTGCAATCGTTGGCGACCGGCGTCGATCATTTCCTGCGCAGCAAAACCCTGTCTGCCGAGGTGATCCTGACGAGCGGTCGCGGCATTCACGGGCCGGCGATGCGGGAAACCGTCCTGCATCTGATGCTGTCGGTCGGCCGTGACAGCCTCGGATTGGCCAGCGACAAGGCCGGCCGCCGCTGGGATCGTCGTCCCTGGTCACTGCTTGCCGGCAAGACCGCGGTCGTCGTCGGCACCGGCGTCGCCGGTTCGGCGATCGGCTTGCTGCTGCAGGCACTGGGCATGCGCGTGGTCGGCGTCAGCCGTACGCCTCGCGACGCAGAGGGATTCGATAGCGTGCTATCCCAAGGCGAATTGAAGGAGGCCGCCGCAATGGCGCACTACCTCATCAACGTCCTGCCCGGCGACCCAGCAAATCGAAACCTGGTCGGTCGCGACGTCTTTGCGTCGATGAATCCGCGCGCCCATTTCATCAATGTCGGGCGCGGGGAAACCGTCGACGAGGCCGCCCTCATCGAGGCTCTGCACGATCGCAAGATCGCCGGCGCCGGCCTCGATGTCTTCGCCACCGAGCCGTTGCCGGCCGAAAGTCCGCTGTGGGCTCTGCCCAACGTCTTCATCACGCCGCACACTGGCGGCCTGTTTCACGAGTACCAAGAGATGGCGATGCCCCTGATTATAGGCAATATGCGCGCGTTTCTCTCCGGCCGGACCGACCAGATGACGAACGTGATCGATCGCTCACCTCTCGCAGCAAAGGTGCATTGACATGACCATCGTGATAGATCCCGCCAGCCGTATTCTGACCCGGATTTCGCAAGCTGAACTGACGCGGCGCTGGAACGAGGTTCGTCGCGTCATGAAGGATCGCGACATCGACGCTATCGTGATGCAAAACACCAACGACTGGCTGGGCGGCTACGTAAAATGGTTCACCGACCTTCCCGCCAACAACGGCTATCCTCGCACCGTGGTTTTCCACGCGGAGGCCCCGATGAGCCTGGTCGAGATGGGACCGTCGAATGCCCGGCGAGCCTTCGCGGCTGACGAAACACTGCACCGCGGCGTCGGCGAGATGCTGCATACGCCATCATTTACGTCGATCGGTTATACCGATCTTGATGATGCCCGGCTGACGATCGATGCGCTCCGCCGTCACCGCCATCATACCATCGGCCTCGTCACACCCGGGGCGCTGCCTTACGGATTCGTCGCGGCGCTAAAGGACCAGCTTGGCTCGACCTCATTCGTCGACATCACCGCTGATATCGACGCCATCAAAGCCATCAAGAGCGACGAGGAGATCGCGCTTATCCGGCGTACCGCCCGGCTGCAGGACGAGGTCTTCGCAGAAGTTCTCAAGGAGATTCGTCCGGGATTGCGGGACATCGACGTCACCTCTATCGCCCAGCGCAAGGGCCAGATCCTCGGCAGCGAGCAGGGTATCTTCCTCGGCGGCTCCTCCCCGCTCGGAACCCGGTCGCCCTTCGTCCCGCGCTACATGCAGGGCCGGACGCTTCAGAGAGGCGACCACCTCTCTCTGTTGATCGAAATTAACGGACCTGGTGGCTTCTATACGGAAATTGCGCGAACGATCGTCCTGGGCAAGGCCACCTCGGAGCTGACCGACGCGTTCGCCGCCGTCAAAGCCGCCCAGGCCTACTCGCTCAGCCTCATGAAGCCCGGCGTATCCGTCAGGGACATCTTCGCCGCGCACAACGTCTATATGAAGCAAAACGGCATGCCCCAGGAAACGCGGCTTTATGCGCATGGCCAGGGCTACGACATGGTGGAGCGGCCGCTCATCCGGCAGGACGACGATATGGAGCTGCGGCAGGGCATGTGCCTCGCCGTCCACCCCGGCTATGAGACCCCCTCTCTGTTCGCGGTGATTTGCGATAATTATGTGATCGAGGAAAACGGCGTCGGCGAATGCCTTCATCAAACGAAGAAACAGATCTTCGAGGTCGACTGACCGGGTCGACGGCTGGGATCACTCCATGATGGCTCATTCCATCACAGATTCTCCTTGGCGTTCATCTGAGGCGACAGCAGCAGGAAGAGAACAGCGCTGGCAACCAACGCAAGTGCGTAGGCAAGGAGCCCGGGCGCGTAGCCACCGAGGTAAGTTCGACTGAGCGGCAGTACAGTTGCACCGAGTGCTGCTCCGAACTGGAACACGGCGAAGATCAGCCCGTAGACGCGACCAAAGATGGCGAGCCCAAAGAAGCGCTTTACAACATAGCTCAGCACATCGAATTCGGCGCCATAGATCGCACCAATCAGGATGGCGCAGATGAATTCAACGCCCCAAGCGGATCCGATTGCATAAAGGCTGCAGGCAACCGCCCCACCGACGCAGACGATGCTCATCAGCTTCTTTGCCGCGACATAGTCCAGCAGCACTCCGGTCAGAAACCGACCGATCAGCACCGACAGACCAAAGACGGACTGAACTGCAGCCGCATGTGCCGGGGTTGCTCCACCGTCGAGGTGCCGTCCGGAATGCGGTTGGAATTCAGTGTGGTGCATTCTCCGGGAACATGAAGGTATCGTTTCAGGCGGCGAGGTCAATCGGCTGATCGATGGGTTTTGTGGCGAGCGTCTGCCAACCATCAACCTTGCGCATGTTGATCTGACCGAGGCGAGCAGTGCCGATGCCGGTATACCAATCGTGGGCCGCCCTGTAATAGGTGCGCCGGTAAGGTGCGCCGCCGGCCGCGCCCATAGCCGCCATCCACATGCGGATCTCTTCGCAGCCATTGCCCGCCGTATGGACGAAGTCGGTCGCGTACGAGATCGTGCCGTCGATATCGCCGTCTTCCATCAGGCCGAGGAAAGTGCGGTCGAACTCCTCGTTCACCATGCCCATTCGAGGCGTGGCGATGTCATGGCTAATTCCGCCTAATGCCATTACGATCATAATATGAAATTACGATCGTACGTCAATGGTGATTTTCCCGTCCATGCTGTGTTGCCGGACACATGTTCGTGAGGCGCCGATGACACCGTTGATCGAGGGGAGCAATCAACCGTTCGACGAATGACCATCAGTGACGCAGGGCCTGCACACACCCTCTATTCGCGCTTTCAACCCGCGGCGCGATTGCTGGCCTACGTCATACCGAAGCAGGGGACGGCGTTTGTCGGGTCGAGTAGATGACTTCTGCATTGGGTCAATCGCTACACGAGCGACGGAGCGGCAAGTCCGGCCACGTCAGCTATACCGCCGAAGCGGAAGCAGAGCGTAAGCCGCTCCGCCATAGGCCAATGCGGGTTGATGGCGCTGCTCGCGGGTGCCGCCGACTAAGAACCGTTAACTAACCCCGTGCGCGCCGCAACGCGGCTTCCAATCGCTCCTTCTCCTTATCCCAGCGGGCTTCTTCGGCTTGCAATCTCTTCTCAAGAGCCTCGATCTCGGAATGGATGGTGATGGCCCGCTTGGCGCGCCCCTGCCCGGCCTTGTCCAGCGCAGCCTGCGCCTTGTCGATCGCCTGCTGACGGCGTTTACGCTCCTTCTGCTTGGCGGCCTCTTCCTTCGCCCGTTCAAGCTCGCCGCGCGACTGCTCTCGTTCGTAGCCGAGAGCGGCCTTCCGCTCCGCAGCCTTGTCGACGGGGCGAGACGAACGCTTCTTCGCCTTTGGGCCTTTCGACTTGCGGGCGGCTTTCCTTGGTCCACCGACGCCAAGATCGGTGGGCAGCTCGGCATGTTCGTTGAAAGGCCGGTCGGTGCCAACCGGGCGCCTGAGAACGACGCCGGGCTTTGCCATGGTGGCGGCGATGACGTCCGGATCGTGGCTCTCCTTCGCCGCACCCTGATGGAAGAGATTGCTGTCTGCGCCCAGGCTTCCAGAGCCGCTTTCATGGAGGGAGCGGCCATCGCCAGATCGAAGAAGCCCAGCGAAGTCTGGTAGGTCTTGAGTTTTCTCGCCATCTGTTTCGCCGCCCTCCCCGATCATCAACGCCCGCGCTATTGGATTGTCCCGGCGCATGACGGAACATGGCGCGGCCGTGGAGCGTTCCTTAATCCTTGAAGGACGTCCATGCATTACGCAACGAGTTCTGAAGGATTGGCCCGCGAATGAGCCGGACGTCGACCCTGCCCAAGCGCCTGTAGCCGATGCTCGCTACGCTCACCGACGCGCCGTTCGACGACCCCGGCTGGGTTTTCGGGGACAAGTACGACGGCTTCCGGATGATCGCGGTCATCCGGCGGGGCAAGGTTGCGCTCTACAGCCGCAACGGCAAAATCATCAGCCGCAGTTATATGGAGGTCGCCAAAGCGCTGGAGGGCGTGAAGGGCGACGCTGTGATCGATGGCGAACTCGTCGCGATCGGAAAGGACGACGTCTCGCATTTCCAGCTGCTCCAAAATGCGCTGCGCCATGAAGCGAAGCTCCTGTATTGCGCTTTCGATCTCATATTTGAGAACGCAGTGGACTTGCGCAGGCAGCCTCTCCTTGAACGCAAGAAGCGGCTGAAGGCGATTCTACCGCGCGACAAGCTGGTCGCCTTCAGCGCGCTCACCGCAAAGGGGATGGTACCAAATTCTTCTCCGAGGCGGAGCGGAAGGGTTTGGAAGGCGTCATGGCGAAGCGCGCCGACAGCGCGTATACGTCCGGAAGCCGGACCCCGGATTGGCTGAAGATCAAGACGGTAAAGCGACAGGAAGTGGTGATCGCCGGCTTCACAGCGCCCAGACGCACCAGGCCGTTCTTCGGCGCCCTGGTCCTCGCCGTGCGGGAAGACGACGCGTGGCGCTACATCGGACATGTAGGCACTGGCTTCAGCCACAAGGTCCTGGAAGACCTTCACGCCAAGCAGGTGAAGCTGGCGGCTCCCAAATCACCCTTTCCTGCCAAAGTGAAGGACGAGGCCGCCACGTCCTGGGTCAGGCCCTCGCTGGTTGCCGAGGTCCAATTCGCGGAGTGGACGGGCAAGGGCGAACTGCGTCAGCCCGTCTACCTCGGACTCAGGTCCGACAAGCGGGCGAAGGACGTCGTGCGCGAACGAGAACGTTCACGTAAATAGCGATCCCACCGCGGCGGTGGTTCAGTCGCCTCCAAGGTCGTGGATTTCCGGTCGTATGCCCTCAGGCGTGACTTCGAGCGTCGCAAGCGTGATCGGCAACTTGAAGCGCCGCCGTCCCGCGCTGCCGGGATTCAGGTAGAGAACGCCGCCGACCGTGTCGAAGTTCGGTACGTGGGAATGCCCTGAGACGATCACGTCGATGCCGGCGCCGGGATCGACCTGCAGCGTCTTCAGGTCGTGCAGAACGTAGATCGACTTTCCCGCCAGGCGCACGAGTTTCGTGTCGGGGTATTCGCGGGCCCACTCGCCGCTGTCCACGTTTCCACGGATGGCGGTGACGGGCGCGATCCGGCGAAGCGCGTCGACAATCTCGGGGCGCCCGATATCGCCGGCGTGAACGATGTGATCGACGCCCGTCAGGCGTCGTTCCGCCTCGGGCCTCAACAGGCCGTGCGTGTCCGAAATGATTCCAATCTTGAACATCATTTCCCGGCGCTCTCACCCGCGATCGCCAAAAGACGATCGAGAAGCTCCATTTGTCCGGACAGCATCTTCGTTCGTGCGAACTCGATATCGAACCATTCTGCGCGGTCGACTTCGGGAAAGTTCTGTCGCCGACCGCTTCGGGGCGGCCATTCGATATCAAAAATATTGCTCGCCAGTGTCGCCGGGTCAAAATGTCCCTCTCCGGCGAATGCGATGACGCGTTTGCCTCCTCGCTGGCGAACCTCCCCTAAGGCCTGCAGCCGACCAATCGAGGCGCTGGTGCCGAGTTCCTCGGCAAACTCACGTCGCGCGGCCTGCTCTGGATCTTCCGCGGCATCGATTTCACCCTTCGGGATGGACCAGGCGCCGTCGTCCTTCTTGCGCCAGAACGGACCGCCGGGGTGAACGAGCAGAACCTCGAGCCCGTGAGCGCCTTTCCGGTAGGCCAGAATGCCCGCGCTCAATGTCGATCGCCTGGTAGTCTTTGTCAGCGCTGCCATATCGCTTCCAGTTTGCGACGCAAATCGAGGCTGAGCAACAGCGCAGGATCCGAGGCGCGACGTTTGGCTATTTGCGCAGCAACGAACGTTCGAAACAGGCTAGTAGCGCAGCAGGCCCCGGATATACCTCGACGCATCCGGCTTGCCTCAGCGAGCTCTCAGCAAAGCCGCCGCAAAGCACGCCGATGGTCGCGATGCCAGCCTTCCCCGCCGCTTCAGCGTCATAGGGCGTGTCACCGATCGCGACAGCGTCGCCGCCTTCGATCTTGAGCTTCTCGAGCACGATCTCGAAGATATCCGGTGCGGGTTTGGATTCTTCTACATCGTCCGAAGATGTTTTCAGGTCCACCAGGTCGGCGATGCCTGCGATGTCGACCGATCCATCTCGAAGAGAGCATCCGGAGCATGATCGTGTCCAATAACCACGCGCACGAAGGCTATCGCATGCTCTTTGACCATGTCGGACCTCACAATCCTGATGGCCCTCAGAACATGGATCGGGTTCTGGGTCTATGTACCAGCGAGCTAACTGCAATTCTCATTCGCTTTCTCGCCGGTCGCGAAGAAGAACCAGTTCGTGATGAGCTTCGTGATTTCGATTTTCCGCACGAACTGCCGGAACTCGATCCCGCTCGCTGGTCTATCCAAGACATCCAGAATGCCAAATACGACCTGCAAACCATTGCAATCCAGGCGTCGGACTGGCAGCTCAGGCCGCCGCCTCCCGCTGCGCCAGGGGACACTTTGGAGGGCTGACCGCGGCTGCCCCTCGTTGAAACGACCGCCTGCAATATGCCCGTTATCCCGCCGGGCGAGACAAGCCCAGCGAATCGCGCAAGGTCGAGCCGTCGTACTCGGTCCGGAACAAGCTACGGCGCTGCAACTCCGGCACGAGGCCGTGGACCAGTTGCTCCAGGCCCCCTGGAAGATATGGGACCTGCAGCATGAAGCCGTCGCAGGCACCGGCCTCGAACCACTCCTGCATGCGGTCAGCCACCGTGCCGGGCGTGCCGGCGAAGCCGCTGGTGGTTCTCCCCGCGCCATAACGCTGTCCCAGATCCGCGAGGCTCAGGCCCGAACGACGCGTCAGTTCGGAGACCTCCCGGTAGTGCCCTTCGACACCGGGCACGTCGAGATTCTCGGGCAGGACCTGATCCTGTGGGAAGCGCGAGAGATCGACGCCGAGATGATAGGACAATGTCGAGAGGCCGGACTCCGGATGCGACAGTTCATGGAGTTGGTCGTGCAGCGCCTTGGCCTGTTTCTCCGTGTCGCCGATCACAGGGACGATGCCGGGCAGCACCTTGATCGTATCGGGGTCTCGACCGAAACACACCGCGCGAGCGCGCAGGTCATTGCGGAATTCGACAGCGACGTCGATCAGGCCTGGCGTCACGAAGATGACCTCCGCCCATCGCGCAGCAAAGTCGCGACCACGATCCGAAGCACCGGCCTGGATGAAGACCGGGCGTCCTTGCGGCGGCCGGCTGACATTGAGCGGGCCGCGCACGTTGAACCATTTGCCGGAATGATCGATCCGGTGCACCCGTGCAGGGTCGGCGAACAGCGGTGTCTGGCGATCGCGAACCAGCGCACCATCCTCCCACGAATCCCATAGCTTGGTCACGACCTCGAGAAATTCGTCAGCGCGTTCGTAGCGCCCCTCGCGAGACAGCTGCTCAGTCAGGCCGAAATTGCGAGCCTCGGCCTCCTGGAACGAGGTGACGATGTTCCAGGCGGCGCGACCGCCGCTGAGATGATCGAGCGTCGCGAGCGCGCGCGCCAGGACATAGGGCTGGGCGTAGGTTGTCGAAATGGTCGCGCCAAGACCGAGATGCTTGGTCGCGCCCGCGATGATCGAGAGCACCACCAGCGGATCGAGCCGCAGCGCGCCCAGCGCGCCGTACCGCAGCTGGCTGTCCAGGCTGCCGCCTAGCGTGTCCGGGATCGCGAGGATGTCGGCAATGAACAGAAGGTCGAACCGCCCCTGCTCCAGCAACCGCCCGATGTTCTGATAGTAGACAGCGGACAGCAGGTCGCCGTCGGCATCCGGATGCCGCCATCCGGCGTGGCTTCCGGAGACGGGACCTGCGGAGACAAAGGCGGCAAGATGCAGTTTCTTGTCGGGCATGGATCAGCTCACAGTCCAGGAGATCTCGACGGGACCGCCGCGCTTCAGCGTGTTGTAGATCGGACAGTTCGCGGTGAAGCCAGCGACCAGCGTCTCAGCCTCGCCCGCCGTCACGCCGGACAGGCGCACGGCGATGCGAATCCATTCGTACTGGGTCGGATCGGTCGCGTGACGGCGGAATGAGACTTCGGACCTGGCCTCGCGCAGCACGATCCCCTGCTCCTTCGCGGTCTTTTGAATGAGCCCGAGCGAGCAGCTCCCGAGCGACGACAGCAGTAATTCGCCGGCGTTGATCGCCTCACCGGGGCCACCGATGGCGACGCGCTGGTCCGAAACGAAATGGTTCCGACCCGCGCTGAGCAAATAGCGGCCAAACTGGCCGATGGTGGCAGAGGTGATCGATACCGTCTCGCCGCTTTGAGCGTTCATGATGTTTCTCTCGTGTTACCGGCGTGGCCGCTTAGGCGCCGAGCTCCAGCGCAACGGCCTTCTTTGTCGTGTCGAACTGCGTGCCAAGCAGGAACGATCGGACGTCGACCTTGTTCGGAAGCACGCCGAGCGCCTGGAAATTGTCGGCGAGATCCTGAGTCGACGCTGCCGCCGCATCATCGATCGGCTTGAGCGCAACCGCGGTCGACTCCGACAGCCTGGCATCGCGGACAAGCTTCTCGTAGACGGCCTGCTCGGTCCCGTTCGGCGGAAAGCCGCCCTGCGAGGCCCACAGCGCAACGGACTCGGCCGGATGCGCGAAAATGTAGGCCTGGGTCTCCCGGATAATCTTCACGAACCTGGCGAAGAGCTGCGGATATTTCACCGCGACGTCACTGCGCGCGACGTAGAAGGCGTAGTCGTAGGTCTTCACGTCAGGCAGCAGACGTGCCTTGCCGCCGAGCTTTGTCAGCGCCAGCGCCGTGGCCGGCTGCCAGTGAATCCAGCCGTCGATGCTTCCTTGCGCGAAGGCCGTGAACGCATCCGCACCGCTCAGGCTGACGGCCTGGACGTCAGACAATCGCAAGCCGGCAGTCTCCAGATATTTGATCAGGCTGTAAGTCCCGGTCGTACCGTTCTGATGGGCGATCTTCTTGCCTTTCAGATCGGCCGCCGTCTTGATCGGCGAGTTGGTCTGCACCAGGAAATCGACTTCATCGACTGGCAGCGGATAGGCCGCAAGCGGCACGATCGGTACGCGCGCAGGAACGGCGTTCACAACCGCGGTTGCGGTTGCAAACGTGAAATCGACGGAGCCGGCCTTGATCGCCTCCATAACCGGCAGCGACGCGGTAAAGCCGGGTTGCCAGACGATCTTGGTGCCGAGCTCCTGCTCGAGATTGCGGCCACCCACGCCTGCGCGCAGCGATGCCCAGACGCCGGTGCGGCCGTCTCCGATGACCGCGACGGTCAGTTGCGACGGCGCCGGCTCGGCGGCTTTCGCGCGCGGCATTCCACCTAAACCTGCGGACGCCGCAGCAAGTCCCGCGCCGACCGACAACACCGTTCGCCGGGAGATACCAATGCGATCGCTGGTCGAGCCATTCAAAGTCATGTCGTCATCCTTTTGTCTATTCATGCAACGGCAGCCAAGTCGCGCTCGGCCGTCAGCAGACCGTCGAGCAGTTCCTCCTTCAGGGTCGCCAGCACCGGATCGCTGCGATGCCGGGGACGCGGCTGATCGAAGATCAAGTCGCGTGCGATGCCTCCATCCTTGACCAGGAGCACGCGATCGGAAAGCAACAAGGCTTCCTCGACGTCGTGCGTTACCAGCACGACGGTGCGGGGCCGTGCGACGAGCAACTGCTCCAGCAGCAACTGCATCGCAGCGCGGGTGATGGCGTCGAGCGCGCCGAACGGCTCGTCGAGCAGCAACAGGTCTGGCTCGTGGATCAGCGCCCTCGCCAGCGCCACGCGCTGGCGCTGGCCGCCGGACAGTCCGACCGGAAATTCACTTTCGCGCCCCTGCAACCCGACTGCGTCGAGGATACGCCCGGCGTCCTGCTTCCTGCCCTTGACGCCCAGCAGCACGTTGCCGAGCACGGTCCGCCACGGCAGCAGGCGATCCTCCTGGAACATCAGGCGCACGTCAGCCTTGTGGCCCGTCGCGCGAAGCTCGATGAGACCGTGCGAGGGCGCGTCCAGACCTGCCACGAGGCGCAGAAGTGTCGACTTGCCGGCTCCGCTCGGCCCGATGATCGAGACGAATTGGCCGGCGGCGATGTCGAGATCGACGCCGTTCAGGACCGTGCGGCCGGCGAACGATTTGCCGACCGAACGCAGGCTGACGCTGGCTCCGCTCATGCCTTCAGCCGATCCGCATAGTTCGGATGCCAGCGCAACAGACGCCGTTCGATCACACGCGTGACGAGATCCGACAGCCAGCCTGCGATGGCGTAAAGGATGATGGCGAGCACGATGATGTCGATGCGCAAAAGCTCTCGGGCATTCTGCACGAGGTATCCGACGCCGTCCCGCGACGCGATCGTTTCCCCCACGACCAGGGTGAGCCAGGCTACGCCGAGCGCATAACGCATGCCGACCAGGATCGGCTGCAGCGCCGCCGGCAGAATGATCGACCAGACCAGTTCGGCGCGGCCAAGCCCGTAGGATCTTCCGAGTTCGATCAGTTTGGGATCGACGTTGCGGATGCCCCCGACCGTGTTGATGTAGACCGGGAAGAGCGAACCCATCGCCACGAGAATGAGCCGCGGCTCCTCCCCGATGCCGAACCAGAGGATCATCAGCGGGACCAATGCCAGGTGCGGAATGGTCCGGATCATCTGCAGCGACCGATCGAAAAGATCGTGCAACAGCTCGAACAACCCGACGGCCAGGCCGAACAGCAGCCCACCAAGGGCACCGATGCTGAAGCCGATGGCGACCCGGCGAAGGCTGACAAGGACGTCGTGCTGCAATTCGCCGCGCTCAGAAAGCTGCCGCGCAGCGTCCCAGATGTCGGAAGGAGCGGGCACGATGGCTGTAGACACAATTCCTGTCGCCGACAGGAATTGCCAGACCAGAAGCAGGCCCAACGGTAGAAGCCAGGGTAAAAAAAATGAGCGCCATGGCAGACCGCGCACGCTCGATCCCGACATGCCCGACGGACGCGCAACGTCGGCCACCACCGTCACCACGGATTCACAGGGAAATGGTTCCGTGCGACCGGCCGCCGGCGACGCCGTCGCATCGGCAGGCCCGGAAAGTAGCGACGCATCCGTCATGAAATCGAACTTGCTCCGTCTCACCTGAGACGGCGTCACCTTCGCAAACTCCGGCGCGCAATTCGATGGTAGTAAAATTCAATTTTCGCTTGCCGGCATCAGTGCCGTTCTACTGCGCTCCGCCTTTTGCAGAATGTCTTTTCAATTTGGCGATGCGTCACGCGACATAATGCGATCGAGAGGATCGTCTCGAAGCTGAACCCGGCCCAACGCGCGAGCGAGGCGACAACAGTTGCGGTGTTCGGTCGCAGACTGCCCCCAATCGCGCGCATTCGCGCTGGAAACGAAGCAGCTATCACGCTCACTGCCCCGATCCAGAGGCATTTGTTGTCCGTCTCGTGCGAAATTTGGAATGGCCACGCCTCTTCATTTCGCTTCTCCTGTGCATCTTCTCAGATCCGAAAAATGTGACCCGATCGACGCCGCCGATCATCAGGAGCTATCCATGACCGCACGCTTCTCTTCGCTCTCGCCTTCCCGGCGACGCCTGTTGGTCACCATCTCCGCAGTGACGGCCGCCGCCTTGACGACAATGGCGGGTCTGTCTCAGGTTCACGGTGCGGGCGGTCAGAAGAATGGCGGCGACATCACCTTCCTGATCGACTCGCTGGGCAGCACCTGGATCCCGAACAACAGCTCCATCTCCAGCTTCCAGGGCCACATCTGGGGCCATGTGACCGACAAGCTCGTCTATGTCGACGCGGACGGCAAGGTCAGCCCCTGGATCGCCGAGAGCTGGGAGCAGAACAACGACGCCACCCAGTTCACCCTGCACCTCAAGAAGGGAGTGACCTTCTCCGACGGCACGCCGCTCGACGCTTCGGCGGTCGTCGCCAACCTCGACATCTGGTACGCCGGGCGACGAAACGAGGGCATCAACCCGGTTGGCCTCTTCCCGAAGACCTACGACCGCGCCGAGGCGGTCGACGCCAACACGGTGAAGGTCGTATTCAGGGCGCCGACGCTCGGCTTCATCCCGACCCTCGGCTACCACGGCTCGATCCTCATCTCTCCGAAGACGATCGCGCAGCCCGCTGCCCAGCAGGCCGACCTTGCGAAGACATCCGGCAGCGGCCCGTACCAGGTCGCGTCCTGGAAGGAGGGAGACTTCGTCAAGCTGGTCAAGCGCAAGGACTACAATTGGGGTCCTGCAGCCGTCGGCCACACCGGCCCGGCCTTCCTCGATTCGATCACCTACAAGCTGGTGTCCGAGCCATCGCTGCGGGTCGCCGCCGTCCAGTCCGGCCAGGCCGAAATCGCCTACAACGCCTCGCCGCAAGAATTGAAATCGCTCAAGCAGGCGGGCTTCACCGTCGCGACGCCGCGCTATCTCGGCTTCGTCAACGGCCTGGCGGTCAACACCAAGCTGGAGCCGTACAACGATGTGAAGGTGCGCCAGGCCCTCCAGGCCGGAATCGACCGGAAGGAAATCCTCGACACCGTCTACACACCCGACTGGAAGCCGGCGACGTCGTTCATCCAGAGCAACGTACCCGGTGCAACCGACCACAGCGACCTCCTGGTCTACAATCCCGGCAAGGCCGAGAAGCTGCTCGACGAGGCCGGCTGGACCAAGGGCGCCGGCGGCATCCGGACCAAGGACGGCAAGCAGCTGACGCTGACGCTCTACTCCAACCCATACCTCGCGACTGCGAAGTCGATCGACGAACTCATCGCCCAGCAACTCGGCAAGATCGGCTGGAAGGTCACCATCCGGGCCTATGACGTCGTGACGTTCGGCGAGAAGGTCAGGTTCGGCGGACCGGCCGTGCCGGCCTACGAGGTGACGCGCAGCTTCATCGACGCCGGCACCGTGGCCAGCATTCTCACCGACGCCAACAACGGCGAGAACTGGTTCAACCTCGGCGACAGCGACAAGAAGCTAAACGACCTGCGTGACAAGATCGCCAGCGCCGCCTCGACCGAAATTCGCAATCCGCTTCTCGACGAGTTGCAGACCTATGTGCTCGAGCAGGGCTACTTCATCCCGCGCACGCAGATCGTTCAGCGCATCTACGTGCAGTCCCCCAGGCTGAAGGGCGAGGTCTACAACGGCATCGCTTACGCCAGCTATTACACGGCCACGATAGGCGAATAACGATGCGACCGAGCGGCGTGAGAAGGAGGCCGGCATGAGCAATGCCTATTTGCGCTATGCCGCAAAGCGCCTCGCTCAGGCTGTCGTCGTCATCCTGCTGGCCTATGTCTTCACCTTCGTCGTCGTCAGCATCCTGCCGGGCGACCCCATCACCAACGTCCTGCGCGACCCGCAGAACGGGTTCACCGAGAGCCAGATCAAGGAGATCATCGCCGCTCAGGGCCTGGACCGGCCGATTCCGGTCCAGCTATGGACGTCCTTGTCCAACTTCGTGACCGGCGATCTCGGTCTGTCGATGCGGTCCAACCGGCCCGTGACGACGCTGGTCGCCGAGGTGCTCCCCTCGACGTTGCTCCTCGCGTCCGCGGCTTTTGTCATGGCGCTGCTGCTGGCGGTGACGATCGGCTACGGCACGCAGTTCCTTCCGAAGCGCTTCGGCGGGGGCCTGCTGCGGGGCTTCCCGTCGTTGTTCCTGTCAGTGCCCAACTTCGTGATCGGCCTGGTGCTGATCCACGTCTTCGGATTCCAGCTCGGCCTCTTCCGCGTGATCGATCCCAACAGCTTCTGGGCGACCTTCTTCGCCGCGGTTGCGCTCGGCGTCCCCGTCTCCGCACGGATCGCCGAGGTGCTGATCGCGAACCTCGACAACGAATCCGAGCAGGAGTACGCCGCGGTCGCGCGCGGTCGCGGTCTCACGCAGATGCGCCTGTTCGCCAAACACCTGCTCAAGCCGTCTTCGCTTCCGGTCGTCACCGTGATCGCTCTCGCCATCGGCGAGCTGCTCGGCGGCTCGCTGATCACCGAGACGGTGTTCGGACGCACAGGCATCGGCAGCCTGGTGCAGCGTTCGGTGAGCACGCAGGACCTGCCCGTCCTGCAAGCAGTCGTCTCGCTGGCCGCAATGGTGTTCGTGCTCGTCAACTTGATCGCCGACCTCGTCTACCCCCTGCTCGACCCGCGCGTGAAGCTGATCGGCGGTCGCAAGGTTCGCCCGACCACCGCTGACGACAGCTCCGCTGGCATGTCCCATGCGATGACATCATGACTCTCGCTTCCTTCCCCTCCGCATCGCGGGTCACGACGATCAGCCGGCTGACAGCCTTTCGACTGCCGCCGACTGTCGTGCTCTCGTTCGCGGTCATCGCGCTCGTGATTGCATGGTCGCTCGCACCTGGCTTGTTCACGAGCCATAGCCCGGTCATCGGCGTCCCCGCCGACAAGCTGCTTGGCCCCAGCGCAGCGCATTGGTTCGGCACCGACCATCTGGGCCGCGATCTCTACACCCGCGTCGTCTATGGCACGGCGTCATCGGTGACGAGCGCACTCATCGCCGTCGTCATCGCCACTGTTACCGGCGGCCTCATCGGCCTTTTGGCCGGCTTCCTCGGCGGCTGGGTCGACATCGTACTTGCCCGCCTGGTCGATGTGCTGCTGGCGATCCCGAACTTCCTGTTGGCGGTCATCGTCGTCACCGCCATCGGTTTCGACACGACGAACGCAGCGATCGCGACCGGCGTGTCGGCGGTGGCCGTGTTCGCCCGGGTGATGCGTTCGGAAGTGATCAAGACCCGGCAGGCGACGTTCGTCGAGGCGTCGTTGCTGCTGGGCGGCTCGCGCTGGCATATCCTGCTGCGACACGTGCTGCCGAACGCATCACGCTCGGTGCTCCCGCTCGCCGTGCTGCAGTTCGGCCTGTCGATCCTGGTGATCGCCAGCCTCGCCTTCCTCGGCTACGGCGATCCGCCGCCGGCCTCCGACTGGGGTCTGCTGATCTCGATCGGCAAGGACTACCTCAAATGGCCGTGGCTGGTGTACGCGCCCGCCTTCGTCACGATCGCGACCGTCCTCTCTGTGAACAGGATCAGCCGATGGCTGCGCAAGACAGACTGACCACCCAGCCCGCTCGCGCCGAGATTACCGCGCCGATCCCGCTGCGGTCGATTCCGCTGCTCCGGGTCGACGGCCTGTCGGTCTGCTACGGCAAGCAGGAGGTTGTTACCAAGATGGGGTTCGAACTCGGCCGCGGCGACAGCCTCGCCCTGATCGGAGAGTCCGGCTCGGGCAAGTCGACGATCGCCCGCGCGGTCCTTCGGTTGCTCCCCAGCGGTGGCCACGCCACCGGCCGCGTCGCGTTCGACGGCCAGGAGGTTCTGGGGATTTCCGAGCGTGGCTTCCGGCCGCTGCGGGGGCGCGCCATCGGGTTCGTCCCGCAGGACCCCGCCAACGCACTCAACCCGGTGCGCACGATCGGCGCTCAGGCGCAAGAGGCCGCCGCGCTGCTCGACGAGCCCGACAGGGCGATCCGCAAGCAGCTCATATTAGACACATTCGCCCAGGTGGGGCTCGACAATCCACGGCGCGTCTACGACTCCTACCCGCACCAACTGTCCGGCGGCATGCTCCAGCGTGTGCTAATCGGCCTCGCAATTCTCCCGCGGCCATCACTGCTAGTCGCCGACGAGCCGACTTCCGCGCTCGACGTCACGATCCAGAAGCGGATCCTCGACTTGCTCTCGCGGCTACAGCACGAACTGAATATCAGCCTGCTGCTCATCACCCACGATCTGGCGATCGCAGCCGAGCGGGCGAATTCGCTGGTGGTGCTCAAGGACGGCGTCATCCAGGAAGCCGGCAAGACCGCTTCTGTCTTCTCCGCGCCGGCTTCAGTCTACGCAAGGAAGCTGCACGCCGACGTCCCGGCGCTCAACCCCGACCGCTACGCCGCGCTGCGCGACCCCGGCTTCCGTTCGCTTGGGACTGACGCTGGCGAAGCACCCAAGATCGAAGTCAGCGCCGTCACGAAGACCTTCACTGTCGATGGCAAGACGACGACCGCCGTCGACAATGTGTCGTTCTCCGTCCCGGCTGGCACCACGCACGCGCTGGTCGGCGAGTCCGGTTCGGGCAAGACCACGGCGGTGCGGCTGCTGCTTGGCCTCGAGCAACCCGACACCGGGACCATCTCGGTCGCCGGGGAGCAACTCACCGGCCGCTCGCCCGGTGAGTTGCGCGCGGCGTGGCGCCACCTTCAACTCATCTACCAGAACCCATTCACTTCGCTCGACCCGACCTGGACCGTCGAGCGGCTGGTGCGCGAGCCGCTCGACCGGTTCAAGATCGGAACCGACAAGGAGCGGGTCGAGCGAGTCCGTCAGTCTTTGGCCGATGTCGGGCTCCGCGAGCATTTGCTCACCCGCAAGCCGGGAGCCCTGTCAGGCGGCCAGCGCCAGCGCGTTGCGATCGCCCGATCGCTGGTGCTCAAGCCCGACGTGATCGTGCTCGACGAACCAACTTCCGCGCTCGACGTCACCGTTCAGGCCGGCATCATCGAGGTCCTGCTCTCGCTGCAAGCCGACCTCGGCCTGACCTATGTCTTCGTCTCTCACGATTTGGCCCTGGTGCGCCAGTTTTGCCATACCGTCTCGGTGATGCACCGCGGACGCATTGTCGAACACGGGACCGTCACCGACATCTTCGACAATCCCCGACAATCCTATACGAGGTCGCTGCTGGCTTCGATTCCATCAGGTGGCGCCGGTGTCGCACATGGGGCGCAGCCGCGCCCTCGGCTGGTCATGGCTGCCGATTGATCGAGCGACGTCGTCCTGGATTGCAGCAGACGTTCGCAGGCGCGCTCATTCATCATCATCGAGCGCGAGAACGGCGAAGCTCGCGAGCCAGTGCTCTCCCATATAGTGCTCAGCGAGATGGGGAAGGCCTGCGGCCAGATGCTCCTGCGCCGCGTCATGAGCAACGGCGCGACGGATGTCGCCTGCCGGCAAGGCGTCACCGAGAGAACGCCAGCACCAGGCCCGGCTGAGATTGAGGCCATCAAGATGGGCGATCTTGCCGTCGGTACGATCGGTCACCGTCGCGGGCCGGAACAGCGTTGCCGGCTGCCCCTCGGTGAGTCGCGGCAGAAACCGATCGAACCAGGGCAGGAACGCATCCGGGGTCAACAGGCGCCGCATGCACTCGGCCTCGATGAGAGCGGAGGACTGGAAATCGTCGCCGCTCGGCTCACCCCAGGCCGGGCAGTCGCTGTCCTCACCGTACCAGCGCAAGCCAGTCTCCCGCAGTAGCGCGACCAGCGATTCATCCTTCTTGATCCCGGCATAGTCGGCCGCCATCCGCAGGCCAAACGCTGTGTTGAAATGCGTGCCGACGCGGACCGGATAATGCGCCAGCGGCAGAAAGTCGCGAAAGCGCTGCGCGATGACCTCGGCCAGCGGTGCGAGATTGCGGCTCCAGCGATCGTCGGGGTGGAGTGCGAGCTCGGTCGCGAGCTTCAGGAGCCAGCCCCAGCCATAGGGCCGCTTGAAGCCGCGGGCAGTTGGGCGAACGAAGTAAGCACGCTCGGCGGCGACCTTGTCGGGCACGAATTGCGTATCGAACAGAGCGCGGATGTCGGAGCCCGGCGCAAAATCAGGATAGCGGCGCAGCAGTCGCGCCAACATCCAGTAGCTGTGGACGCAGGAGTGCCAGTCATAGCTGCCGTAGAAGATCGGGTGCAGCTGGCTCGGCGTACGAGCGTCCGACGGCTCAGCCAGCGCGTGGTCCACATTGTTGGGATATTCCCGCCTGACATGGCCGAGTGCGATGCGAGCGAAGTGCTGGGCGTGGTCGAGGGTGAGATCGGGCGTGGTCACGGCTTGGCCTTTCTAGTGTGTCGGCCGATCAATGTTTCGATCAGGCGCGGCAGGAGGTAGATCGGAAATTGCGTCGCGGCGAAGTATAAGGCCACGCGTGGCGAGGCGGCAGCACCGAGCGCCGACCAGACCAGGCCGACATTGCGATTACCGAGGATAAGGCCGATCATCAAGCGCTGGCTCAGATTGCCCGGCAGCAGAGCGGCGCCCGCCATTTGAAGGGCGATATTGCAGGCAAAGGCGAGTCCAAGGCAGAGCGTCGCGGCTTGCACATCGGCCGCGATCTGCGCGCGAGTGCCGGCCATGGCCGCAACGGCAAAGACGAGGAGCGCCGCGACGATGACCGCGTCGACAACCCCGCCATGGGCCGCCAGCATCGAGGCCGCGTGCCGACGGACGAGGAAAGCCACGCCTTCGGCGCTGCCGATCAACAGCGCCAGCCGAATCGCGAGTTCGAGCGCACCGATCTCGAGTCCCCCGAACCAGCCCGCAAGAAGCGGCACGGTGATCGGGGCCAGCACCATGGACAACACCGTCACCACGAGCGGCACCGCGCCGTCGAGCCCTAGCATACGTGCCACCGCCGCCGTGCCGCTCGATGGCGGTGCCGAGACGGCGAGCACGACCGCAAGCGCGATCTCCGGACCGAGACTTAGAGCGTGTCCGGCAACACCGACCAGCAGCGGACAGGCAACCATGACGATTGCGGGCAACAGCACGGAGAGCGATGGCTGCCGCAGCGCGGCGATGACAGCCTGGCTGTCGATCCGCAACAGCTTCCAAGTACGATCAGGAAGATCGTGGCCGGCATCAACGGGTGCGCCAGATTCGCGAGAGCTGGAAAGACCAGTCCAAGCAGGACGCCAAGCGCCAGCAATGTCGGTCCGCGCGGAATGAGGCGCAGGAGTGAAGGTCGCATACGCCTCGTCCAGTCGTGTTCTCTCGCAACAGGATCACGCCTGGCGTCATTCTTGAAATCGATTATTACCATATCTATCATTGCTCACATGAATTTAGCTTCCATCGATCTCAACCTCTTGGTCGCCTTCGAGGCGCTGATGGAGGAGCGACATGTGACCCGCGCTGGAGAGCGCATCGGCCTGGCGCAACCATCGATGAGTAGCGTATTGACGCGGCTGCGCGCCCTGTTTGGCGATGAACTGTTCGTGCGCTCGGCCTCCGGCATGCAACCGACGGCCAAGGCGCTCGCGCTGATTCAACCGATCGGCGACGCGCTGGCGCAGATCAGGGGCGCGCTCGCACCCACGCCAACGTTCGATCCCGCGACAGCTCGCCGTCGCCTGTCCGTTGCGGCAACCGATTATGGCGACCTCGTCGTGGTGCCACCACTGGTTAAGGCGCTGCGGCGGGCGGCTCCGGGCATCGATCTCTTGGTGCGTCCCATCATCGATCCCGTCGCGAGCGTCACGAGCCTGGAGCGCGGCGATGTCGATGTGCTGATCGGCGGCCATCTTCCCGCTTCCCCGCGCGTCACCCGATGCACACTGTTCACGGAGAACTTCGTCTGCGTTCGTGACACCAAGCGCGCCGAAGGGAAAGCCCGACTCACGAAGGACGATTACGCGCGTCTTCCGCATGTGCTGTTCTCTTCCGCAGGCGGCGACGGGTTACCGGGCGCAATCGACACGATGCTGGCCCGGCACGGACGCAAGCGCCGGACGGCGGTTACGCTCGCCCATGTGGTCGCGGTGCCATTTGCAGTTGCCGGAACCGATCTCGTGGCGACCATGTCCGAGCGCATCGCGCGCCGCTTCGCGAGGACCGCCGGCGTATCCATCGTTCCGGTTCCTTACGATGTGGAGGCATTCACGATCGATCTGCTCCACACCCGCCGCGCCATGGCAGATCCGGCCCTGCGCTGGTTCATCAAATTGGTCGGTCGTGTTTGCAGGGAGCTTTGACAAGATCGTTCCGGTAAACGGCACTTCAACAGAGTGTCATCCCTCTTTTTTGGCCCGCGACGAGAATATAGAACTTGTCTGACAATCAACGCATTTGAGCGGTAGAACCAAAACCGATCCTGCAGCGTTAATCGGCTGATCAGTGGGGCGGCACGATGGGTCCGGAAGGGCGGCATGCGATCGTCATCGGCGGGGGCGCCAGTGGCGTTCTTCTCGCCTTTCAACTCCTGAAGACCAATCCGTCTGATCTCTGCGTGACGCTGATCGAAAAGCGAGCGGAGATCGGACGCGGACTTGCCTATCATGCAGGCAATCCCGAACATCTCCTCAACGTGCGCGTGACCAATATGAGCGCACTGCCCGACGAGCCCGAACATTTTTGGAATTGGCTGTGCGGCCGGCCCGATGGGCCGCTATGCCCAGATCCCTACTGCTTCGTTCCACGGCAGACCTACGGGGACTATCTCGCCGATCTGATCGCGCCGCTGAAATCGCATGATACGCGTCACGGCCTCACCATCGTGCATGGCGAATGCGCGGCTATCCGGGAAACTCCCTCCGACGTCGCAGTCACCCTTGCAGACGGAACATTCGTCACCGGGAGCACGGCCATTCTCGCGACCGGCCATGACGCCGCGGCCCCGCTGCTGGCTGGCCATGCCGAGCCCTGGACCTCACCCAAAGAGGCCGGCATCAACACGGAAGCCACCGTGCTCATCCTCGGCACAGGTCTCTCGATGGTCGACTATGTCCTGTCGTTGCTTCGCTACGGACACGAGGGGCGGATCGTCGCAATGTCGCGGCGCGGCCTGCTGCCGAAGGCCCACCGGCGGGTCGATCCCATGCGCTTCGCCGAGCACGAGATACCGTTCGGCGCGGAGATCGGGCCGCTGCTACGCTGGTTTCGTCGCCGTATCGAGCTGCACGTCGCCGAGGGCGGTGACTGGCGCGGTGCCATCGATGCGATCAGACCTTTCACTCAGCGGCTTTGGCAGGAGCTGCCATTGAGCTCCCGGCGCCGTTTCCTGGAACACGCTCGCGCCTGGTGGGATGTCCATCGCCACCGCACCGCGCCGGAGGTAGAGACTCGCATCGCGGAAGCTCTGGCGGCAAAGCGGCTGACGGTCATCGCCGGCAAGCTCGCCGCCTTCACTCCGAACCCCGACGGTGCGCTCGTTCAATACCGCAGACGCGGCCAAAGCGAAACGTCCGAGCTGCAAGTCGGAGCCATCATCGACTGCACCGGTATCGTCCGCGACCCCGGCGCCTGCACCAACCCGGCCGTCCGCAGCCTGCTCGACCAGGGCCTTGCCCGCATTGATCCCCTGCGCATCGGTATCGACGTCACACCCGACTGCGCGATCGTCAATCGTGACGGATCCCCCTCGCGTCGTCTTTACGCCGTCGGCCCGCTGACGCGGGCCGCGTTCTGGGAGATCATTGCCGTTCCCGACATAAGGCAGCAATGCGCGGAACTGGCAGGGCGGCTCCGTAGCCATTCGCTTTAAGTCACAGGGCGGAGAGCGAACTTCGCCGTAAGCGGTCTCTATCCCCGTTTAATCACCTGCGCGATCTCCCAGACATGACCTGAAGGGTCGGCAAAGGACGCGGTACGCCGTCCCCAGGGGCGATCGATCGGCCCGTTGACCAGATCGACGCCAATCTCCTGAAGGGCCGAACACACTTGGTCGACGTCAGCGACCCTAATCGTCAGGAGCGCGCGCGCCCCTGCCGAGGACTGGGCGACGCGCAACGGTTCAACGAGCGGCGGCGCCTGAGACACCTCGAGAAGATTGATCAGGAGGCCACCAAATCGAAGCACGGAGGAGACCGCATCCTCCCAGACCTTCTCAGATGCAAAAACCTTGGCGTAAAACGCCTTCGACGACACGATGTCATCGACGAACAATGTGATGACTTCAACTTCGCTCGGCAGACCCTTGACCACGTCGCCCTGCTCCTCACCGCTGCGGCAGCCTGCACAAGCGCGACAAGCCGCCTGCCCCGAATATCTCACGATGGCCGGGCGCGACGCAACGCAACGAGTCGGGCCATCGGCCCGGCTCAGAAGGCCAGGTTCTAATTGAACAGGTCCGGCTCCGCCTCGGTGATCCAGTCCCAGAGCGGCTGGAAGCTGAAATAGCCGCCCTTGTGCGTACCGACCTGCCGCGAGGTCAGGCTGGCGATCTCATGGGGGATCGGCTTTGGCGTTCCGGCGGCTTCGGCGAGCAACTGAGCGCGCGCGGCATTGTCCATCGCGATGTACCACCAGGCGGCCGCCTCGATCGTCGGTCCGACCGTGAGCAGGCCGTGGTTCTGCAAGATGGCGGCCTTCTTGGATCCCAGCGCTTGCGCGATCTTGCGGCCCTCTTCCGCCTCCAGCACGACGCCGGAAAACGGATCGAACAACACGTGGTCCTCGTAGAAGGCGCAGGAATCCTGCGTCAGCGGATCGAGCAGACGGCCGAGCGCCGACCAGGCCTTGCCATAGGTCGAATGGGTGTGGGCGGCCGCGATCACCTCCGGATGGGCGGCGTGGATCGCAGAGTGAATCACGAAGCCGGCCTGGTTGATCGGCTTGTCGCCGATCAGGATGTTGCCGTCGTGGTCGACCAGTTGAAGGTCGGAGACCTTGATCTGGCTGAAATGCTTTGACAGCGGGTTGATCCAGAACCGCTCGGGAAATTCCGGGTCGCGCACGGTGACGTGGCCTGCGAGGCCCTGATCGAAGCCGTAACGCGAGAACAGGCGGAAGGTTGCGGCAAGCCTCTGCTTGCGATGCAACCGCTCCTCCTCGAACGTCGCCGCCGGCGTGCGCTCGACCAGCGAATACTTCTTCGGCTTCTCGATGACCTTGTTCATTGGTTGCGGTTCCTTTTCTAGTACTCGAGGTTCCTATCGAACACGTCGGCCAGCGCCACGCCATGCGCATAGGCGTCGAGGTTGACCAGCGTCTTGTCCGCCAGCCGCTTAGCATCCTCGCCACCCTTCCATGACACATGCGGGGTCAGGACGACCTTGGGATGACTATAGATCGGATCGCCTTCCGGCGGCGGCTCGGGGTCGGTGACATCGAGCGTGGCGCCGGCAATTTTTCCCTCGTCGAGCGCCTGCAACAGGGCGCCCTGGTCGACGATCCGTCCGCGCGCGACATTGATCAGGTGCAGCGATGTCTTGGCGCGCGCCAGCACGTCGGCGTTGATCAGACGCGCCGTCTTGCTCGTCGCTGGCAGAGCGAGGACGAGATGATCAGAAACCTCGACCAGTTCCTCGATGCTATCGGCCGGCCGGATGCCCGGAAGGACATAGGGCCACGCCGAGCGCCTGAGAACCCTGATGTTGACGCCGAACGGCTTGGCCCGCTCGGCAACGGCACGGCCGATGGCACCGAAACCCGCGATACCGATCGTCTTGCCGCTAAGCGAGCCCAGCGGGGTGATCTTCCATTCTGCACGGCTACGCGGACGGATATCGTGGATGCGCTTCTCGAAGCCGAGGATTGCCGCAAGGACATATTCCGCGATTGGATCGGCCGAGATGCCACGACCGACGGTAACCACGGGCCCGTCGAGCAGCCACGCCGGAAAGAAATCGATGCCGGTCGATGCGGTCTGGATCCAGCGGAGGCCAAACGGCCAGCCCGCCGGCTTCTCCCTGGGCGCGCCGTGCCAGCCCGCCAGCGGCCGCGTCAGCAGCACGTCGGCCTCGGGGGCGATCTCCCATGGCGCGCGATCGGCGGGATGATCGATGATCAGCGGTCGCGACCAGTGATCGGCCAGCGCAGCACGAATGTCCGGGCCAAGGTGATTGACGATGATCGGTGATCGCACGCTGGTGGATGCGCGCCGGCTTTCAATTCGGGGGGTATTCATGTCGCGACGTTCACAATAGCTTTGATGCGGACATGCTAGGCGCTCGCGACAAGATAGTCTTTTCAAAGATCATCGGCATCAGGCAACAACAGGATGACGCTTCCGACCGTGACATAAGGATTCGTCTCTGCACACGATCTGTCGGCAGCGCTTCGGCGCGCACGGCTTGACATCATCGCGAGCGATCCGATCTTGAGCGGAGATCAAGGAGTTCGCTCATGAAAATCCTCAACATCCTGACCCGTCGCTGCCTGCCGCTGGAACAACTCGACCCGGCCGTCACCTTCTACGAAACGCTGATCGGCCAGAAAGCGCGTCTCCGCTTCGATTATCCGGAGTACGATCTGAGACTGGCGCAGGTCGCGTCGATCCTGCTCATCGCCGGGACCGAACAGAGCCTGAGGCGGTTCACCGCGACTCACATGACGTTCATGGTGGAGGACATCGAGGCGTTTGCCGCGCATCTGCCGACGGTCGGCGCGACGATCCTGGAGGCACCGAAGCCGGTGCCGACAGGCCGCAACATGCTGGTGCGTCATCCGGACCAGACGCTGGTCGAATATGTCGAGCACGACGACAAGCATCCGGCGGACGTGCTGTCGTCGGCCTCTCGCTGATCGGACCGCTTCTATTCCTTTCCGCGAAGGCCCTCCGGCCGCACTGCCCGCGATTGGGCCGCGGCCTCGCCGGCGCGGCGGAACACGGTCTCCATCAGCCATTGCTCGTTGGGAAAGTGCTCCGCCCATTCATCCCAGCCGGAGTGCTTCCGATATTGGCCGAGGCTACCGGACGCCAGCACGTCCTCCTCGCTCACGGAGACGCGGCGGTCGCAATCGGACGCGACGTAGATCGCGTCTGCACGGCAATAAAGCTCACACATGAAGCAAGTCTGGCAATCTTCGACGCGCGCGAGAACCGGCAGGCCATCGGGACCGGGATCGAGCACGTTGACCGGGCAGACCTCGATACATGCCCCACAATCGGTGCAGCGCTCCGCGACGATGAGTTCGATCATGACGCCGCCTCGAGTTGACCTAGTTGTACGCCCGCAGATGGACGATCCGGCGCAACCCATACCCGATCCAGTCCACCGCTGAGCAGGCGCCCGGCCAATCGCGCATCCTGCGCTGGATAATCCTCACGACGGTGAAGTCCCCTGCTCTCATTACGAACTGCCGCCGTGGCGACGGACCAGCGCGCCGTGGCCAGCAGCGCCGCTGTCTCCCGCAGGGCGAGCGAGCCCGCCTGTCCGTGACTGGCCACCTCACTCCACAAATCATCGAGCGCCTGCGAAGAGGCCGCAAGTCCTGCCCCGGTGCGGAACAAGTTCTTCTCGAACGGATGCATCTCGGCGCGCACGCCGGCCCTGGCTGCGGCCACGTCAATATCCTTTGACCGGCCATATGGACGCAGCCCGGCCTGCCCAAGCGGCGTGAGCTCCGTGGAGCGACTTTTCATGTTGCGCGCCACGCGCGCAGCCGCAGCTCCCGCGAACACGCCGGACGACAATGCCCACGCCGAATTGACGTTGCCGCCGCCGGAAATCGCACCCGCGACCTTTTCGCGCGATGCGTTGTCGCCGGCGACGAACAGTCCCGGTACCGATGTCGCGCAATCCGCGTCGTGAACGCGCACGCCGCCGATCCCGCGGATGGTGCCGTCATTGTGCAGCGTGACTTCGAACCGATCCCGGTAGGGGTCGATGCCCCAGCGGTCGAATACCAGCGGAACGTTGGGCGAGATGGTATGCAGCCTTGCCTTGATGTCGTCGGGCAGCCGGTGCAGCGAGCAGTAGACCGGTCCGCATTGCAGCGCCCGGGCGAGATGCGCGGTCTGCTCGGGACCGAACGGCAGGTCGAGCTCCCGACCGTCAGTGTCAGAATAAATCGCGAAGGAATAAGCCATGCTTCGCGTCATCGTCGAATGCGCCGGCGCGATGGTGTAGGCAGCGGTGAATTCCATGCCGGACATCTCCGCGCCCGCCTCGGCCGCCATGAGATAGCCGTCGCCGGTGTTGGTTTGCGACCCCAGCAGGTGTGACAGGAAGCTGGTGCCGCCGGCCGCGAGCACCACCGCTTCGGCCTCGATCTGGTACGGTCTCCCACCATCCTGCCGGCGCTGGCCACGGGCACCGCCGATCGAGCCGTCGGATCGTGCCAAAAGTTCAAGGATGGGCGAATGATCGAGGATGGTGACGCCGTGACCCAGCACCTGCTGGCGCAAGGCGCGCATGTATTCAGGGCCCCGCACGGCGCGATAATTCACCCGTCCCTCGTCGTCGGCGCCGAACTTGTAGTAGCGCGCCAGCGTCGGCAGCGTGCGCCAGGTCTGGTCGAGGATGCGATACATCCACTCCGCTTCGCCGAGACCAAGGCCGCTTGCGACGCGATTGGCGACGGTTGCGTCGCGCGCCGCTGGAGGATCCGGCGGGACCCACCAATGGCCCGGCCCTGCGGCGGCCGTGACGCCACTGGTGCCGCAATAGCCCTTGTCGACCAGCACGACTTTCGCTCCGGCCTGCGCGGCGGAGGTCGCCGCCCAGGCGCCTGCCATCCCGCCGCCGACGATCAGTACGTCGGTCGTTATCGAAAGCTCTTCAAGTAAGGACGACGCCACGATCTCTGCCTCTGGCCAACAGCGGCGGCTTCGTCGGCACCGGAGAAATGCCAGGTCCACGAAGGCAACGCCCCAGCACATGTTTTGAACCGAGCGACATTCGCGTCAATGAAAGGCAAAACTCTTTTGGCCGCCCATCGCGAACGAGTCATGTCGTCAGAGTTGAGGTCAGGAAAATGGCTGCTCCGGCATAGAACAGACTTCTCTGGCGCTGACGGCGAATGAAACAGAGCTCTCCAGAATTGATCAGCGAGCAAGCTCTCAGGAACGGTCAAATCGCCGCCACGTATCCAATATTACGGATTCATTTCTGTTATATCGGCAAACCCAGTCCCCAAGCTTCACAAGCCTTCCATTTTCTTGGACGAAAGCGAATGAGACGAACATTTCCCAATTCTCTTCCAGCGCAGCGCACTTTATCTCTTTGGGCAGCGCAAATGAGTGCTTCCTACTTCCCCCCGGAGAGCGACAATGAACACCGCGATGCAGATGATGCCGATGCCGATGATGATGGGCGGCATGATGAACCCCGCCATGGCCGGCAGCATGATGCCGATGATGAACATGATGGGCATGCCGATGATGATGGCCTGCCAGATGAAGTACACCATGACCCCCACCGGCATGACCTGCGAGATGACGCCGGTGGATCCGTCCATGAAGGACATGTTCATGAAGTGCTGCGAGAGCATGACCAACATGATGCAGATGGGCATGCCCATGATGATGAGCTGCGGCGGCATGATGATGATGTGCATGCCGATGAAGGCGGCCTGATCACCCTCGTACACCGACGAGCGATGACGCGGGTCGGCCTTGTGCCGGCCCGTTTGCTTTTAGCCGACGGTCTCGGCGTAGGTCATGACGAGATAGAGGACGGCCTCGCTGGCGACGAGATTCCGGTAGACGTGCGGCACATC
Organism: Bradyrhizobium sp. 61; assembly: GCF_023073075.1. Lineage (NCBI taxonomy): Bacteria > Pseudomonadati > Pseudomonadota > Alphaproteobacteria > Hyphomicrobiales > Nitrobacteraceae > Bradyrhizobium > Bradyrhizobium sp. 61. The sequence continues at coordinate 48,050 of NZ_JADPIU010000011.1, forward strand.
GGCCTCGAACAGGATGGCATCGCCCTCGGACAATGTCTGCGGTTTGTCGAGGCCGGCTGTGATCTCGACCACACCCTTGGCCACGAAGAGATTTTCGCGCGTACCCGATGCATGCGGTTCCGCCGCCTCACGATGCAGCGGAGCTATTCTCAGCTCGTAGAATTCGACCTGGCGACTGCCGTCGAACGGAAATAGCGCGCGCGAGGTGAATTGTCCCTGGCTCGACGACAGCAGCTTGGCATCGCCGCCCCGCAAGACTACCGGACCCCGCGCAACTTCCGTCTGAAGGAGGTTGGCAAAGGGTACATGGAGCGCGTTGGCAACCTTCCACAGCAGCGCGATCGTCGGGACGCTCTTTCCCGTCTCGATCTCGCCGAGCATCGCCCGGCTCACTCCGGATTGCTTGGCGAGCCGCTCAAGCGAATGGCCCTGGCTGGTTCGGAGCCGCCGCAAGTTGCGTCCGAGAACGGCCGGCAACTCCGGGTCGGCGTGGGAGGAAGAGTTGTCGTCCGGCGATGTGGCGACGTTGCCGCCGCTCATGAAGCATCCCACTGCGCGGCAGACGCCGCTGGCACCGGCACGGCAACCCATACCCAGGTCGGCCAGAACCAGAAAAGCGGCATCGCGAAGTTGCCGACGGACGAGATCGCAGCAGCGCTCCCGTGCTCTGAGCTGGCCCTCGTCTGCTGCTGACGTCGCGCCGACCGATAGGCAGCCAGATCAATGATCGGCGCCGAGTTTGTCGCTTCTGTCACCTTTTCCAATCCACGTTCGATTGCAATGTCGCGTATCCTAATTGCGTTGCCGAGGCCGGCAAGCCGCCGCCAAACAAAACAACGCACGCTCTGTAAAGTCGGGCCGCGTAGTAAAGCCTTCTCGAGTCTGCACTTCCGGCAGCGGTCGGCTCCTTCTCCCACGCACACGCGGCGACCGCCGCGACGTTGATGGATCGTTTCGGCTCCTCGGGAGTGCCCGACGGCAGCCGAGGGACAATGGAGGAAACGCCCCCGCATCGAGAAAAAATTTCTTCGTCAAAAGACCATCGGAGAACAAGCCATCTAAAAAATAGGGCGAAGCGAGCGCGATTGTTTCGAAAATAGCGCAGCGACATCAGTTCACTGGACCCACTGCCTGATTTCCTGAAGTGTGCCGGCAAAAGGCTCGTATCGGACCGGATGAACGGGAATCCAAGAGATCTCAAATGAATACATTGAAGCTTTTGCAGGCAGCGGCGCTCGCGCTGACCATCACAGCAAGCGGCGCGAATGGCGCCCGCGCAGAAACAGCTCAGCTTCGCATCGCCCAGCAATTCGGGATCGCTTATCTTCCGCTCATCGTCGCCAGCGAAAAGGGACTAATCGAGGAGGAAGCCAAGGCGCTCGGCATCGCGCCGCCGAAGATCGAATGGCTCCGGCTGTCCGGTGCAGCGGCAATGAACGAGGCGCTCATTTCGGGCGGCCTCGATTTCGCGACCGCCGGCATCACGCCGATGATCCTGACCCGGGACAAGACGCGGACCACCGCCAAGATCATCGGCATCGCCGCATTGGGTTCGATGGCCAATATCCTGACCACCAACAACCCGAACATCAAGACGCTGGCGGATTTCACCGAGAAGGACCGGATCGCGCTCCCCTCGGTCAAGGTCGGCTTCCAGCCGATCGTGCTCCAGATGGCGGCGGACAAAGCTTTTGGCAAATACGACAAGCTGGACGAACTCACCGTCAGCATGCCGCATCCGGACGCGACGGCCCAGATCCTGTCGGGCCATTCCGAGATCACGGCACATTTCACCTCGCCGCCGTTCTCGCAGCAGCAACTGGCGAGCGGCAAGGTGCACCAGGTCCTCAACAGCTACGACGTGCTCGGCGGCCCCCATACGTTCAACGTGGTTTATTCCACTACGAAGTTCGTCAACGACAATCCAAAGACGATCCAGGCCTTCGTTCGCGGTCTCGACCGGGCCAATGAATGGATCAAGGCCAATCCGAAGGACGCGGCCGCGCTCTACATTAAGGCGGAGGGCTCGAAGCTCGCGCCGGACTTCGTCGAGAGCATCATTCGCGACAAGGACGTGAACTTCACGACGGCTCCGGAAGGCGCCCAGAAATTCGCCGACTTCGAGGCGAAGGTCGGCCTGATCAAGCAGGCACCGGCGTCGTGGCGCGACCTGTTCTGGTCCGGGCTCGGAGAGAAGCCGGGAAGCTGACATGAACGTCGCTCCGCGACTGACTGGTCTCGCCGACGACACCGCGTCGCCGACATTGCTTGCGCTCGATCACGTCAGCATCAGCTATCCGACCCGCGACGGCATACTCACTGCAGTAGAGGATGTCAGCTTCACCCTATTGGCCGGCGAACGCCTGGTTCTGCTGGGCCCGTCGGGCTGCGGCAAGTCTACGCTGCTGCGTGCCGTGGGCGGCTTCCTCAAGCCAAGCGCCGGCGAGATTCGCATGAACGGCCGGCGCATCGGAGCCCCCGGCCCCAACCGCATGACCGTGTTTCAGGAATTCGACCAGCTGCTGCCATGGCGCACCGTGCTCGGCAACGTGCGCTATGCTCTGGAGCGCGGCAAATCGCTGTCGCGCCGGGAGGCAGATGGCATCGCGCGCCGCTGGCTCGAACGCGTCGGGCTGAAGAATTTCGTCGATGCCTTTCCCCACACCCTCTCCGGCGGAATGAAGCAGCGCGTCGCGATCGCCCGGGCCTTCGCACTGGAGCCGGCGCTGCTGCTAATGGATGAACCCTTCGCCGCGCTGGACGCGCTGACGCGACGACAGATGCAGGACGAACTGCTCAAGCTGTGCGAGGAGACCGGCAATACCACCTTGTTCGTGACTCATGGCATCGACGAGGCGATCCGCGTCGGAACGCGTATCCTTGCTCTGACACCGCATCCCGGGCGGCTGGCTGCCACGTTCGATGTCCCTCCCGAAAGTCGTACGCGCGGCACCGCAGCTTTCGCCGAGCTGGAACAGCGGATCCAGCAGACCGTCTTTGCCGATCCGGAAGTCGACCATGTCTGATATCGCGGCTCCAAAGCTGGTTCGCGCACCGGCACTTCAACGCGCATTTGCGGGAACGCCCTGGCGGCGTGTCGTCATCCTCGCCGGCTTTGCGCTGGCCTGGGAGCTCTATGCGCGCTGGCTGGACAACGCGCTTCTGCTGCCGACCCTGGGCGCGACGCTGTCGGCGCTCTGGTCGGCGATCCTGTCGGGCGAGTTACCCAATCGCACATTGACCTCGCTGCGGGTTCTCATCACCGGTTACGCCATCGGGATCGCCATTGCCGCGGTCCTCACCACTCTCGCCGCCTTGTCGCGCTGGGGCAACGAAGCGCTCGGCCTGCTGACGTCGATGTTCAACCCGCTTCCAGCGATCGCGCTGCTTCCGATCGCGCTATTGTGGTTCGGTGTGGGAACGCCGAGCCTCGTCTTCGTCATCGTCCATTCGGTTTTGTGGCCGGTGGCGCTGGCCTGCTACGGCGGCTTTCTCGCCGTGCCGCCAACGCTGAGAATGGCTGGCCGCAACCTCGGTCTGTCCGGCGGTCGCTTCGTGGTCGAGATATTAGTGCCGGCGGCATTTCCCCAGATCCTATCGGGCTTGCGGATCGGCTGGGCCTTCGCCTGGCGCACGCTGATCGCGGCCGAACTGGTCTTCGGTGTCAGCGCCCGCTCCGGCGGAATCGGCTGGTTCATCTACACCAACCGGGCGCAATTGGAGACGGCAAGCGTCTTTGCCGGATTGCTCACGGTGATCGTGATCGGTCTTGTCGTGGAGGGTGTGATATTCCGCACCCTCACGCGGTTGACGGTGCAGCGCTGGGGGCAGGTGCAAGCCTAACAGATTTCACTTGAGCGAGAATCCCAGCGCGCGCAACTCCTCGATCAGGCGATCCCTGCCATTCAAGGACCGGACCGAACCGAGGCGCTTCAGCACAGCCTGGACCCAGCCGATCGCCGGCAAACCTTCGCTCTTCTGAAAGCCGCGGAGCGTCGCGTCATATGCCGCGATGCCCGCCTCATCGCCGGCATCCGAATAGCGCTCGTGATGGATCACGACGTCCTGACGCAGGCGCGGCTTCACCTGCGAGGGCCTCGTCGCATCGGGATAGCCGATGCAAAGACCGAAGGCGGCGGCCACGTTCGGCGGCAACCCTAGCTCTTCGGCCACCGCGCGAGGCTTGTTGCGGATGGCTCCGATATAGACCGACCCGAGGCCAAGCGACTCGGCGGCGACAACCGCATTCTGCGCCGCCAACGCGGCGTCGATCACCGCGACGATGAACGTCTCGAGAAAGTGCAGGCCTTCGTCCGGGTGCGCAGAGCGTCCCGCCAAACGCTCCGCACGCGAAAGGTCCGCAAGCCAGACCAGGAATAGCGGCGCTTCGACGATATGCTTCTGGCCACCGGCGAGCTCTGCGAGGCGCGCCTTGCGAGCCTGATCCTCGACCACGACGACGCTCCACGTCTGGAGGTTCGACGACGAAGGAGCCGACTGCGCTGCGGCGACCAGCGTTTCCACTGTCCGCGCCGGCACCGGGTCGGGACGATAGGCCCGCACCGAGCGGTGGGCGAGCAAATTTGCCAGCACGCCGTTCCAGGCCTCGCCGATCTCAGGCAGATCATTGCCGTACCGCGCGCGCAGGGCCTGCGTCACGGCATCCACCCTGGACGGTCCGGGGACAACTTTCAGGCTGGTCTTGGCATCGCTCACGACATTCTCCTGTCAAACTGCATCACGCTTCGACATCGACCACCACGCGATTAGCAAGCTTTGCCGGATCGGTGTTGGGCTTGATGATCGTCGCACGTTTCAGGTCGCTGGTGATCTTGATGACTTCCTTGCGCAGCTCGGCACCCGAGGGATGATGACCGTGGGTATGGCTGCGCAGCATCGCCGCGAGGTCGGCGACCGCCACCTTGGGGGTATATGGCGCGAAGATTTCGGCAGCGTCGTCGGGATTCTCGGCGACGTGATGAGCCGCCTCGCGGATTGCATAAGTCAACGATTTCACGGCAGCGGGGTCCGACGCCCAGAGCGAGCTGCGCACACCCAGCGTGCAGCATGACAGATTGGCATAATCGCCACTGAGGTTCGACGCGATCTCGACGAGATCGCCATTGGCTCGCCGCTCGGTCAACCAGGCATTCGGATCGGAATCCGCAATCGCCTGAATCTCCCCGCGTTGCAGGGCGATCAACTGCAGATCGGCCGGGTATTCGCGCCATTGAATGTCGGTCTGCGGGTCCAGGCCGTTGTCCGATAGCAGAATCGCGAAGAAGTTGCGTGGCGGTCCGGAGATGCTGGACACGCCGATCGTCTTGCCCTTGAGATCCCTGATGTCCTTGAAGCTGGACTCCTTGCTCACGAACAGGCGCGTGCAGCCGCCGTGGAGGCCCGTTGTCAGCTTGACGTCGATACCCTGCTCCAGCGGCTTGAGCCAGTTGAGCAGCATGCTCGAACCGGCGTCCGCCTTGTCGGTCGCCAGCGCCTGGAGCATCTGGTCCGTATTGCCTGCCAGTTGCAGGAATTCCACGTCCAGATTGTGACGCGCGAAGAACCCCCTGTGCAGCGCGACCGGCACCGCCGCCGTACAGATACCAGTGCCGTTATAGGCAAAGCGAATGTGACGGGGCGGGCCCTTCGGCGCTTCCTCCGAGCCCGCGACCTTGCAGATCGGCGCGCCGCTCAGGGGATCGGCGACTTGGCCGAGACCAAATGCCGGGAAGGCACGCGCAGCCTGCATCAGGCCGAACGGCGCAGTCACGCCGGCGAGCCCCGCCAGCCCGAGCACCCCGCGCCGGGACCAAGCATCGCGTCGATCTGATGTCATGGAGATCTCCTGAATTTCCTTGCCGATGCCAGCGCCCGCTTGGCGCTCGTGTGACGGCAGCGATGGCGTCAGATGCTAGAGATCACCGCAGATCGGGTCAGTTTCAAAGATTTGCGCAAAGCTAGTGAGTTCATGTCGCAACACTTGGCGCAGCAGAAATAGCTGCACTGAAAAAGGAAGGAGGACAACGCCGCGACGGGAGACACTACTCTTTGCGCCAGGGAATGAGCTTCTGTTCGAGCAAGGTTGCGCCGCGATCGATGACGAATCCGACCGAGCCAACGACCAGGATTCCAAGCAGGACGAGATCCATATCGAAACGCTCGCGACCCGCGATGATGAACCCACCGATGCCGGGACCGGCCGCCATAAAATATTCGGCGCCGATCGTGGCGAGCCATGCATAGATCAGCGCGAGATGAAGGCCGGTGAGAAGCGACGGCAGCGCTGCCGGAAGGTAGACGTGGAGCACGAACTGAAGGCGATTGAAGCGGAAGACTTCGCCGACCTCGACCAGCTTCTCGGACGTCGCATGCACGCCTTCGACGAGGTTGAGAATGACTGGTATCGACGCCGCGAGCGCGATGAACACGACCTTGGCGATCTCGTCGAACCCGAACCACAGCGAGATCAGTGGAATCCAGGCCAGCAACGCGATCTGCTTCAGCCCGTTGAACCAGGTCGTGCAAATGCGATCCGCGATTCGCGACAGACTGAGAAGCAGTCCGATCATGATCCCTATGCCTGAGCCAAGCGCAAATCCCAGGAGATCGCGGCGCAAGCTGGCGCCGAGCGCCCCGACCAGTTCGCCGCTGATCAATTCATCCCGGCCGCTAATGCCAACCTGCTCGAGCGGCGGTAAAAACTGGGGGTTGGCGAGGCCGGAATGGCTCGCGATCTCCCATAGAACGAGCAGCCCGAGCGGAAGAACCAGACCGCGCCCTGCGGTCTTGAGCGCGGGGTTAAGAGACACGGTCGATCCGCCAACGTTGCAGCCGGGCTTCGACCGCTGCCAGCCCCTTGTCACTGACAAAGCCGATGACACCGATGACGATCATCGCAACTAGCACGGTGTCGAGCCAGAACATCTGACGGCCCCAGACGAGAAGGTAGCCAAGTCCTTCGGACGAGGCCAGCAGCTCGACGCTGACGAGTGCGATCCATGCATGGGTCAAGCCGTAGCGCAGGCCGGTGAAGATCGGCGGCACCGATCCTGGAAGCACGACATGGCGCAGCATCTGCAATGACGTGAAGCGGAACGTCTCGCCGACCTCGACGAACGCCTTCGGCACGTTCGCGATGCCGGCGCTCGTATTCATGACGACGGGCACGAATGCCGCCTTGCCGATCACCACGATCTTGAGCGTTTCGCCGATACCAAGCAGCAACATCGCCAGCGGGATCCAGGCCAGCGCCGGCACCTGCGCGATCGCCGTGAAGAGCGGCCGCACATACTCGTCCACGTGGCGCGACAGCCCCATGGCGGACCCGATCACCAGGCCTGCTCCCGCGCCAACCACGAAACCATAGGCGACCCGCCGCAGGCTGTAGCCGGCATGCTGGGCGAGCTCTCCGCTCACGATCATGTCCTGCAGCGTATGCAGGACGTCGCCGGGCCTCGGCAGGATCTGTTCTGCCAGCCAGCCCCGATCAGTACCGATGATCCAGATCGGGAGGGCCACCGCCGGCAACACCAGCAGCCAGCCATAAGCCGCCAGACGCCGCAACACCGCCTGCCCCGCAGGACTGGCGAAGATGCGGCGAATAGCAACCTGCCATGAGGCGCGTGGTCCAGCTGAGGTTCGCATTGCCGCGTCGGTCATGCGTCTGCTCCGCTCGGGAGCTCTTGCGCGACCGAACCGCCATCGCCATCGCCGAGCGTCCTCAAGATTTCGTTGCGGGTACGGACAAGGTCGTCACTGCTCCGGGATCTTGGCCGCGGGACCGTCACGTCGAAGATGCGTGCAACCCGGCCCGGGCGTGGCGCGAGCACGATGATGCGATCGCCGAGCAGCACGGCCTCGTCGACGTCATGGGTCACGAGGATCATGCTGATCTTCTCATGCGCCCAGATGCGCTGAAGCTCGATCTGGAGCCGCGCGCGCGTCAATGCGTCGAGCGCGCCGAAGGGCTCGTCGAGCAGCAGCAGCCGGGGACGGTTGACGAGACCACGGGCGATGGCCGCCCGTTGCGCCATGCCGCCGGAAAGCTGGTGTGGATAGGCCTCGGCGAAACCGTCGAGGCCGACCAGCGAGATGTGCGCCGCGATGGAGTCCTTCTTGGCACGCTCGCTAAGCGGCGCATTCTTGAGGCCGAGCGCGATATTCTGCGCAACCGTTGCCCAGGGAAAGAGCCGCGGCTCCTGGAAGACGATGCCGCGATCGAGGCTCGTCCCGGAAATCGCTTCGCCATCCTGACTGATGCTGCCCCGAAAATCGCGATCGAGACCGGCGACCAGCCGCAGCAGGGTCGATTTTCCGCATCCGCTCGGACCGAGCAGCACCACGAACTCGCCGGCTGCGACGTCGAGCGACACGTCCTTCAGCGCCTCGACCGTCACGCCGTTGACGACAAACGATTTCGAGACATTGCGAATGTCGAGACGCGCGCCGCTCCGATCGGTGCTCACCGATGGCGTCGTTTCCGCCTGCAATAACGCGGTCATTGCCCCGCCGTCAGCGGCTTGCCGCTCGCATCATATTCCTGCCAGTAGCCGACGAGCCCCTGCTCCTTGAGCGCCGCATTGAGAAACGACCGATCGAACCAGCCGTCGATGTCGACGTCCCGACGCAGGAGGCCGAATTCCTTGGCCTGCTTCGCCTGAACGCGATAGCTCTCGATAATCGAGGCATCGACGATCGGCGTATTGCGGTACTTCAGCTCCTGATTTGAGAAGTCGAAGCGATAGCCCGAGGCCGGAAAGCCAGTCCGCGCGGAGAACTCGAAGAAGGCTTCCCGATTGGCTTCGTCCGACGACCATCGCGCAGCCTTCACGATCGCAGAGACGATCTTCTGCGTGACGTCGGGATGCGCCTTGATGAAGGCGTCCTGCCCGATCAGCGTGGAATGGCGCTCATAGGCGGGGTTGTCGCCCTTGGTCGTGTAGATGATCTCGGCGATGTTCTTCTCGACGAGGCCTGCCAGCGGGAAATTGCCGAAGGCGGCATCGATGTCCTTGGAGGTCAGCGCCGCGTTGGTCGTGGCGGTATCCATGTTGATCACCTGCACGTCCTTCTCCTGAAGGCCGTTGCCGGCGAGCACCTTCACCGCGGCAAGGTGATTGTTGGTGCCTCGGAAGATCGAGACCTTTTTGCCACGCAAATCGGCGACCTTGCGGACCGGCGAACCCACGGGCACCGCGAGATAGATGGGCGCATGCGCACCCGAAGCCAGCAAGATTTTCGTCTTCAGGCCATTCGCACGGCCGATGATCTCCGGCAGATCGCCCTGGATCGCGAAATCGAGCTGATTATTGGCGAACGCCTCGTTGACCGCGGGTCCTGCTCCCTTGAAGAAATACCATTCGATCCTCACGTCCGGCCGGTCGCTGAGCTCCCGATCGAGATAGTGCTCGGAGTGCGCGACCCCGGCCGACGAACCGCCCGAGAATTGACGATTATCCGAGCCAACCGACGCAAAACCGATCCTGACCGTGATCGTGTCGGCTGCCCAACCTGGCGACGCCGCCGCGATCAGGAGTCCCGCTCCCGCCAGCAGGTGGCGGAGAAGCGCGCGTTTTCCGATCATGTCATTTCCTCGTGCATTTCGAATTATTCGGCGGCGACGGCCGCGGGGCGCCGCGCCGGCTGCGGGCGGCGCAAGCCGAGATGGTCGCGCAAGGTCGTTCCCTCGTACTCATCGCGGAACAGGCCGCGGCGGCGCAGCTCAGGGACGACCAGCCGGATAAAGTCGGTCAGACCGCCCGGCAGGGTCGGCGCCATGATGTTGAAGCCATCAGCGCCATAATTCTGGAAACGCTCCTCGAGCTGGTCCGCGATCTGAGTAGGCGTGCCGACGAGTTGCCAGTGTCCACGCGCCCCGGCGATCCGGAGATAGAGGTCGCGGACGGTCAATCCTTCCCGGCGTGCCAGCTCGAGCAGGAGCGCCTGCCTGCTCTTGCCGCCCTCGGTCTCCTTCAGCGCTGGAATGGGTCCGTTCGGATCGGCGTCGACGATCTCAGGCGCGCCGAGAAAGCCGGCGAGCAGATCGAGCCCCACCTGGGGCAGGATCAGCGACTGCAACTCGTCAAACTTCTCCTTCGCCTCGCTCTCGCTTTCCGCAACCACAGGAAAGATGCCGGGCAGGATTTTCAGCTCATCCGCATCGCGTCCGTATTTGGACAGCCTGCCCTTCACGTCAGAATAGAACGAGACGGCGTCTTCGAGCGTCTGCTGCGCGGTGAAGATGGCTTCCGCCGTTCGTGCCGCGAGCTCCTTGCCGGGGCCGCTTGAGCCTGCCTGCACCAGCACCGGCCGTCCCTGCGGCGACGGCGGGATGTTGAGGGGACCGCGCACCTTGAAATGACGGCCCAGATGGTTGAGGAGGTGCAGCTTCTCGGGATTAAAATAACGGCCGCTTGCGCGGTCGCGTTCAAAGGCATCGTGATCCCAGCTGTCCCACAGGCCGAGAACCACGTCGGCAAATTCTTCCGCCCGCGCGTAGCGCTCGGCGTGGGCGACGAGGCCGTCATGATTGAAGTTCAACGCGGCCGACGCTTCCGTCGACGTGACGAGATTCCAGCCGGATCGACCGCCGCTCAAACGATCGAGAGAGCCGAACTGCCGCGCCACGTTGAACGGCTCGCTGTAGCTTGTCGAGACCGTGGCAACCAGGCCAATCCGGGACGTGACAGCCGCGAGCGCCGACAGCAGCGTCAGCGGCTCGAACGGATAGACCCCGCTGTGGGCCTTGTGGCTGGACGCTTCGATGCGATCGACGCGCACGCCAACCATGTCCGCAAGGAAAATGGCATCGAACTTGGCCTCCTCCGCGATTCGGGCGAACTGCACGAAATCCGCCAGAGATTGGCTGTCGGACGCCTGCGGCGAACGCCACGCGGCGACGTGGTGACCGGTGAAAAGCAGAAAGGCGCCGAGAGACAGCTTCTCCTTGCGACGCGACATGCAGTGGTCCTCTGACTATCGATATTGCCAAGCGATCGTGGGCAGATATGACGATTGCTTTTCGCTTTGCGCAATCTCACAGATTTTCAATCTTGCAGCGTCCGACGCTACGTCTCTTCTTCAAGAGCCGCCGAACACGGAAGAATATGATTTTCGGGTCACGCCGACGGGTCGATCCAGAGATCGGCGAAGCTGCCGTTCAGTCCTTCCCCGCCAGGCGCGAAATTGCGGACCTTCTTGTTGGCGATGATCACGCCTCCGGCGGCGACAAGGTCGACAGAGGCAACCTCCTCATGGATCACCGACTGGAACCTCCACCAGATTTCGCGGCGCTTCCCGACGTCAGGCTCGATCGCCGCAGCCTCCAGCAGGCCATCGACCTCCGTGTTGTCGTAATGCGCGGCATTCGAGAACGGCAACCCGATCCGGAAGTTCTTCGACCAGTAGGCGCGCTGGATGCCGAGGCTCGGGTCAAAAGTGTTCGACAGGCTCTCAGCCGTCAGGTCGAATGCACGGTCGCGGTAGACGACGTTCAGATAGGTCGCGAGATCGTATCGTTGAATCTCGATGTCGAGACCGATCTGGCGCAGCGAATTGCGCAGAAAGTCCGAGAGAGTTGCGGGCAGGAACGGATTCTGCGTCAATCTCAGCTTGGCCCTGATGCCACCTGCGCCACGCTTGATGCCGGCCTCGTCCAGCAATTGCTCTGCCGTTTTCGGATCGAACGGCCACGCCTGGATCCTGGGATCGTAGAATTTTGGCAGCGCCGTGCTGACCGGCGACGGGGAAACGAGCGCGTAGCCAAAGAAGACGACGTTCACCAACGTCTTCAGATCAATTGCGTGAGCGATCGCCTTGCGCACGCGGCGATCCCGCAAGAGCTGCGTGTCATAATTGAAGAACAGCTGCTGCTGCGGGCCGGAATAGCCATAGGTGGCGGTGTCGACGACAAAACGCTTGTCAAGCTTGAACCGCTCGATGTCGCCATAAGGCACCGGCGTGGCTCCAATATCGACCTCTCCCGCCTCGAGAGCGGCCGCCCGCGCGGCTGGATCCAGGATGACCTTCAGCACCAAACGGTCAACATAGGGCTTGGGTGCATCCCAATAGTCGCGATTGCGAACGAACAAAAGATGGCTTCCGGGAACCCACTCGCGGAGGATGAACGGCCCGGTCCCGATCGTCTGTTCCAGGCGTGGCTGTTCGTCCGGCTTCAGCGCCGTATAGATGTGCTTCGGCACGATCGGAGATTCGGCACCGGCCAACGCTGTAACGAGAAATGGCGCCGGCTTTGACAGCACAATGACGGCGGTCAGCGGGTCGGGCGTTTCGACCGTCTCGACATTTGCGAACGTAATCCGGCCGCGGGGATGGGCGATCTTCAGGCGCTCGATCGAGAATGCGACGTCTGCCGAGGTGAACTCCTTGCCGTCGGACCATTTCACGCCGGGCCTGAGCTGGAACGTGTAGCGCTTACCGTCCTCACTGATGGTCCACGATGTCGCGAGCACCGGCCGCGGATTCAGGTCGTAGTCGTAGGCCAGCAGGCCCTCGTTGATCTTGGTGCCGATCGTCTGCCCGGTTCCAGACGATGTGTTGATCGCAATGATCGCCGACGGATCGGGATAATAGACCCAATTCAACGTGCCGCCTGAGACAGGGCGCGCCTCTCCGGCAACGGTCTTCGCAGACGGGAGCAGCACGATGGCGCTTGAGGCAAGCATGCCGCGATTGAACGTTCGACGATCGATCCCCATCACGTCACCCAGCCTCGTCAAATTCATCACAACTCGGCATTTGCCCGATGACTCGGCGCAATTCCCGACCGCTGCAATGTTAGGCATGGTTCGCAGAGAATTTGCTTTTGTAGTTTGAAGCGACAACGCGCGTTCGCTTGCACGGGCAGCCATGCGTACAGCAGCAAAATTTTCATTATCCAATCTGGCGCGTCGCGGGATTGATTGTCCGATCCTTCAGTGAACTATTGGCGCGAGGACATTCTCCAGTGACATGCAATCCGCAATGAACGAACCGACGCGTCGACAGATTACCAAGGCCCTCCTGCTTACATCCGGCGCCATCGCCGGTGGCCTTGCGCCGCGACCTATCCGTGCGGCCGAGGAGATCAAGCGCGGCGGCACATTGAATATCGTCATTCAGCCCGAGCCCCCGATTCTGGTCAGCCTCACGCACACAGCCGGGCCGACCACACGCGTCAGTCCGAAAGTCACGGAAGGACTGCTGACTTTCGATCTCGACTTCAATCCGCGGCCTCAGTTGGCGACCGCCTGGCAGATCAGGGAAGACGGACTACGCTATCGGTTCGAGTTGCGGCGTGGCGTGAAGTGGCATGACGGACGAGACTTCACCTCGGCCGACGTCGCCTATTCCATCGAGCTTCTCAAGCAGCATCATCCGCGCGGACGCGGCACTCTTTCTTCGGTGCGGGAGGTTCTCACACCAGATCCGCATATTGCGGAAATCGTGCTGGACAAGCCGGCCCCATACCTGCTCGCAGCGCTTACGGCCTCAGAGTCACCCATCGTTCCGCGGCATATCTACGAAGGCTCGGATCCGCTCGCCAATCCGAATGGTCGCGCCCCCATCGGCACCGGTCCCTTCGTCTTCAAGGAATGGAAGCAGGGCAGCCACATCCTGCTGGAGCGCAATCCGAACTATTGGGACCCCGGCAAGCCGTATCTCGATCGCGTGGTCATCCGCTTCATCGCCGACGCCAACGCCCGCGCCGTCGCGCTCGAAACCGGAGAAGTTCACTTTGCGCCCGACACCCCCGTGCCGCTCGGACAAATCGAGACGCTCAAGGCCAATCCCAACCTCGTGATCGAGACGCGCGGCTACGACTACCAGCCAATCGTCTACCGGCTCGAGTTCAACCTGGCCAATCCCTATTTCGCGAGGCCCGAGGTCCGTCGTGCCGTCGCGCACGCCATCGATCGCGAGGCGATCAACCGCGTGGTCTTCTACGGCTGGAGCCAGAATGCGCCTGCCGCGATCAGTCCCGCGCTGAAGCAGTTCTACAATCCGGACATTCCCCGGCACGATTTCGATCCGAAGAAGGCCGAAGCGATCCTCGACGCGGCCGGGCTGCCGCGCGGCCCGGACGGCACGCGCTTCAAAGTGTTCCACGACTACATGCCCTATAGCGAGACTTATCAGCAGCTTGGGGCTTACGCGCGCCAGGCGCTCGCCAACATCGGTATCGGCGTCACCCTGCGCGCGCAGGACGTGCCGACCTGGTTCAAGCGCACCTACACCAATCGCGACTTCGACTTCATGAGCAACGGCATGAGCCATTCCTTCGATCCAACCGTCGGAGTTCAGCGGCTCTATTGGTCGAAGAACTTCAAGCCCGGCGTTCCCTTCTCAAACGGCTCGGGTTACAGCAATCCGGAGGTCGATCGGCTGCTTGAGGCCGCGGCCGTCGAGAGCGATCCCGCCAAGCGGCGCGAGCTGTTCCGTGCCTTCCAGGTCATCATCGCCACCGACCTGCCCGACATCAACCTGGTGACGGGCGCCAACCTGACCATCGCCAGCCGCAAGCTGCGGAACCACACCGCGACCATCGACGGCCCCTCGGCCAACTTCGCCGACGTCTGGCTGGAAGCCTGATCAACATGCAAGGCATCGCCGAATGAGCTTCGATCTCGATACATCCAATCCGCATTTCGCCAAGGCCGTCGACCTGCGCGAGATCTTTACCAGGGACGCCGCGGAGCGCGACCGTGCCGGCGGAAAGCCGCTTGAGCAGCTGACTCAGCTCAAGGCCAGCGGGCTGCTCAATCTCCTGATTTCGCAAGAGTTCGGCGGCTCCGGCGAGCGCTGGTCCACGGCCCTCAAGATCGTCCGCGAATTCGCCAAGGTGGATGGCGCGCTCGGTCATCTCTATGGCTACCATTTCGGCTCGCAGCATGCGGCCCATCTGCGCGGTACCACGGAACAGGCCGCGGATATCTTCCGGCGGTCGGCGGCAGGCAACTGGTTCTGGGGCAACACCGCCAATAGTTTCTCGAAGAGCCTGTTCGGCCGCAAGGACAGCGAAGGATTTGTCCTCGACGGCTATCGTCCCTTCACCTCTGGCTCGCATATCGCGGACTATCTCCAGGTTGCCTGGGAAGACCACGAAACCAACGCGCGCAGCTTTGCCGTCATTCCGGCCAGCCGCGATGGCGTCCGGGCCGAAAACGACTGGGATGGGTTTGGGCAGCGGCAGACCGGCAGCGGCCGCGTGACATACACGAACGTGCGCGTCCATCGCAACGAGGTGCTGGAGCACAAGCCCGACGGCGGCCGTCCCTATCAGACCATCACGCCGTTCCTGCAACAATCCACGCTGCTCAATGTCTTCATCGGGAGTGCGCAGGGCGCGCTGATCACTGCCCGCGACTATACGCGGGACAAGTCCCGGCCGTGGATTCATTCGGGCGTCGAACTGCATACCGACGACCCCTGGATCAAACGCGTCTATGGGGAACTCTATACGCGCGTGAAGGCGGCCACGCTGCTCGCCGACGACGCGGCGGCGACACTCGACCGGGTATGGTCGCGCGGCCGAGACCTGACGGCACGGGAACGCGGCGAGGCGTCCGTGGTGATCGCCGGTGCCAACGCGCACGCCGGCGAGGTCGCGCTGGACGTCACTAGCCGCATTTTCGAGGTGATGGGAGCGCGCTCGGCGACGATCGCCAACGGCTATGACCGCTTCTGGCGCAACGTGCGTATCCACACGCTGCACAACCCGGCGGAATACAAGACGCGCAACGTCGGAAGCTGGTTTCTCACCGGCGCCCATCCCGATCCCTCCGCCTTCCAGTAACGACCATCCTTGCGAGACCCCGCCGTGCCCAAGCTCATCCAGGTCAATGGCTTTGCCATCTTCAGCCCAGTCCATCTCTCACCTGGGCTGTGGCGCCATCCGGACGACCGTTCGCTCGATTTCTCCACGCTCGACTACTGGACCGACGTGGCAAAAATCTTCGAGGCCGGCAAATTCGACTCCATCTTCATCGCGGACGGGATCGGGATCCACGACGTTTATGCCGGCACAGCAGACGCGGCGCTGAGCACCGGGGCGCAGATCCCGAAGCTCGATCCCATGCTGCTGGTCTCGGCGATGGCCCATGTCACCACGCATCTCGGATTGGGCGTCACGGCCCCCGTTTCATACGAGCCCCCCTTTACTCTGGCGCGCCGCTTCTCGACGCTGGATCATCTGACCAAGGGGCGCGTCGCCTGGAATATCGTCACAGGTTATTCCAACGCGGCATCACGCGCCGTCGGCCGCGACAGCATCATGGCCCATGACCCGCGATATGATCTTGCCGACGAATTCCTCGATGCCGTCTATGCACTCTGGGAAGGCAGCTGGGACGATGAAGCCGTTATCGTCGATCCGATCCGGGGCGTCATCGCGGACCCCTCGCATATCCGAAAAGTCCATCACCACGGCACCCATTTCAAGATCGATGCGATCCATCTGGTCCATCCCTCGCCCCAGCGGACGCCCTTCCTGTTCCAGGCTGGCGCCTCCAACCGCGGCAAGGATTTTGCGGCCCGACACGCAGAAGCAGTGTTTCTGGGCGAGCATTCGAAAGGCCCGACCGCAACGAATGTCGCGGAAACACGGGCCCGCGCACGCGCGTTTGGCCGCGATGGCCGCGACATCCGCTTCTACGCACTCATGACGGTCATCGTCGGCGAGACCCGTGCCGAGGCCGAGGCCAAGTACCGCGACTACCAGCGCTATATCGACCCCAAGGGCTCGCTCGCCCTGCTGTCCGGCTGGACCGGGATCGACCTGTCCGGCTACAGCCTGGACGATCCGTTCCCGACGGTGAAGAAGGACAATTCGGTCACATCGATGATCGACTCGTTCTCGCGGACGGAGCGCCCCTGGACGATCCGCGAGATCATAGAACACAACGGCATCGGTGGCCGCGGACCCGTGATTGTCGGATCGCCCACCGAGGTCGCCGATCAGCTTCAGGCTTGGGTCGCCGAAACCGACATCGATGGCTTCAATCTCAGCTACGCCGTGACACCCGGTGGTTACCAGGATTTCGCCGAGCTCGTCGTGCCGGAACTGCAACGGCGTGGCGTCTACAAGACCGAATATGCGACGGGCACCCTGCGCGAGAAGATTTTTGGCCCCGGTCAGGCGCGTCTGCCGTCGTCGCATCCGGCAGCGCGTTTTCGTCATCACGCTGCCGCCGAAGCGCAGCGCGAAACCACGTCCGCTTGAGCGTCATGCGCCCGCTTTCAACCGCCCTGCAACTTCGGCACGGTATGGCGCAGTCCGGCCTGCTCCATCAGGGGCAGCACGCGACGGCCGAAGAAGTCCAGGTCGGGCTTGAAGTCGAAGAAGCTCAACTGAAGTCCGTCGACACCCGCCTTCTTGAGCTGCACGAATTGCTCCACGACCTGCTCCGGCGTGCCGATCACCTCGATGTTGCCGCCGACGGCGCGCCGCTTCTGCGCATCGACGCCAACCCGCCCCTTCCAGGCGTGTGCATCGCTGGCAAAATTCTGCATGCTGGCTTTGGGATCGATATGGGCGGCGATGGCGTCGTGATACTGCCAGGTCTCCCGCTCGGTCTCCCGGCAAATGACCATGGGGTTCAGCAGGGTCCGAACCTCACGGCCGACGTCGATGGCCGACTGTTTGACGCGCTGCGTATGCGCCGGGAGCGCCTCGATCGCGCTTTCGAAGGACGAACCCGCCGGGCTGGTGATGAAAACGATATCGGAATAGCGACCCGCGAAAGCAATTCCAGCATCGGATCCGGTTGCGTTGACCAGGATCGGCCGACCGAACCGGGGCTTGGGCGTCACGAACGCGTTGCTCAGCTTCCAGGACGACTGGCCGGAGAACGAGAAATTCTCCTCATCGCCCCACAGCCGTTGGAGCACTTCCAGGAATTCGGAGGCGAGTTCATAGCGCCGGTCGTGCTCGATCTGGTTCCAGCCGAACGCTTCGTGCTCGACGGCGCGATGACCGGTCACGACGTTGATGCCCCAACGGCCGCCCGAAATGTGGTCCAGCGTCGCGCCGTACTTGGCGAGGTGCAGCGGATGGATCGGGCCATAGAGCACGTGGATCGTCGAGATCAGCATGATCCGGGATGTCACGGCAGCAAGCGACGCCGTAGTGACGAAAGAATCGAGCGCCTGGCCCGTGAAGACGCCGCCATACCCGCCCTTCGGCAGCCATTGCGACAGGGCAAAGACGAGATCGAAGCCCAGAGCTTCAGCGACGAGCGTCAGATCGCGATTGTAGTCGAACGTCCAGGTGGTCGTACGCGGCAGCGTCGAGGCGCTCCAGCCACCCGCCTGTATGGGAAGAAACAGGCCAAGCAGCAGCGGCTGCTTCAGCGATTTCGCCAGAGGGCTCTCGGGATACTGCGCGGGGCTCGGGAAGACCGGCCAGCCAACGATTTCGCCCGGCTTGTGCACTATCGTCATGATCATGTCCGTCGTGATGATGCGCGCAATCTGCTGGCAGTTCACAGTGCTCATGCTGTTGCACGCGAATGCATCGACGTTGCTGATGCATTTTGCCATTGTCAACCGAGCGACGTCGACCACACAGACTCGTCCGCGCACCCGCGCAACACCAAATTCAAAAGCATTTTGTCGACGAACCGCGGAAGTTAGAAGAATCATGTCGAGCATTGCGCGCATCGCAAAGACTTTTCGTCGTACGCTGTGGCAGGCGGTCCCAACCGTGATCGGGATCATCATCATCAATTTTTTTCTGCTTCAGCTCGCTCCCGGTGACGCCGCAGACGTTCTGGCCGGAGAGTCGGGGTCCGCGACGATGGAAACGGTGGCTGCCTTGCGGGCACGCTTCGGCCTCGATCAGCCCGTGCTGATACAACTCGTGGCCTATCTGGATAATCTCGCTCACTTCAGCCTTGGCTATTCGCCACGCTACAACCTGCCTGTCGCCGACATCATCGGCCAGCGCCTGCCCGGCACGGTCGTCCTGATGGCAACCGCGCTCGTCATCGCGCTCGCCGGCGGCATCGCGCTCGGCATCGTGATGGCGACCTTCGCCGGACGATGGCCGGACCGGGTGATTTCGATCGTCGTCACGCTGTTCTATTCGATTCCCGGCTTCTGGATCGGTCTGATGCTGATCCTGCTGTTCTCGGTCAAGCTTGGATGGTTGCCGAGCGGAGGCTCCACGACGATCGGCACAAGCATCAGCGGGTTTGGTTTCGTCATCGACCGGGCGCGCTACATGGTTTTGCCCGCATTGTCGCTCTCGCTGTTCTACATCGCGATCTATTCGAGGCTGGCGCGCGCCGCCATGCTCGAGGCCCAGGCGCAGGACTATGTGCGTACGGCTGCGGCCAAGGGCCTGTCGCCGCTCGCAATCACGGTGCGTCACGTGCTGCGCAACGCGCTGCTGCCCGTCACCACAGTGGCCGGCATGCATTTTGGCGGCCTGCTCGGCGGCGCCGTGGTGGTCGAGACAGTCTATAGCTGGCCGGGACTTGGCCGCCTCGCCTTCGAGGCCGTCATGAGCCGCGATTTCAGCGTCCTGCTCGGAATTCTCCTCCTGTCATCCCTGCTCGTGATCGTCGCCAACATGACGGTCGATCTCGTCCAGGCCTGGCTCGACCCTCGCATCGAGACCCGCTGATCATGACTGACACCATTCTTCAATCGACCGCATCGACCCAGCGACCCGTCGCCGGAGCGCCAGTTCCCGTGCCTGATGATACCGACTGGCCCAATATCCATGCACCTGACACGCATGTCGTTGCCGCCGATCTGGAACGTGCGCGACCTCACTTGGTCCGCCGTCTCAGGCAAAACCCGTCCGCCGTCGCCGGCGGCCTGCTCCTGCTGTCCATCGTTGTCGCAGCGGCCCTGGCGCCCGTACTCTATCCAGAGGATCCTCTCGGAATGGTGGCGCGGCCACTGCTCTGGCCGGGACAGGATCTGGCATACCCGCTTGGAACGGACTCGCTCGGTCGCGACGTAGCTGCCGGCCTGATGCATGGTGCGCGTGTTTCGCTGCTGATCGGATTTGTCGCCACCACGATCGGGCTCACTGCCGGTATCCTCATCGGCGCGACTGCGGGATATCGTGGCGGACGCGTCGACGACATTCTCGTCCGAATCATCGAGCTGTTCCAGACGGTACCGAGCTTCATCCTACTCGTCGTCCTCGTAGCGATCGCCCAGCCGTCCATCGTCACGGTGACCTGGGCCATCGGGCTGGTCACATGGCCTACGATCGCCCGCCTCGTCCGCGCCGAGTTCAGGGTGCTTCGCGAGAAAGAATTCGTCATGGCGGCACGAAGCCTCGGTTTCGGCCACGCGCGTATCGTTATCCGTGAGATACTGCCCAACGCCCTGCCCGCGATCATCGTCACGGCGTCGGTCATGGTGGCGTCCGCGATCCTGATGGAGGCGGCGCTGTCGTTCCTGGGCCTGGGCGATCCCAACGTCGTGAGCTGGGGCAGCATGATCGGCTCCGGGCGCGAACTGATCAGGACTGCGTGGTATCTCACCGCACTTCCCGGTGTCGTTATTGTCCTCACGGTGCTGTCGCTGAACCTGATCGGCGACGGCCTGACCGACGTGCTTAACCCTCGATTCAGCCGGGAGCGCTGACGTGACGGCTCTGCTCGAAGTCCAAGACCTCACCATCGGCTTTCCGAATGCCACCCCGGTGCGGCACCTGAGTTTCAGTGTTGCGCCCGCGGAGACCCTCGCCGTCGTCGGAGAATCCGGCTCCGGCAAGTCGCTGACCGCGCTGGCGTTGTTGCGGTTGCTGCCCAAGGCGGCTCGCGTCACGACTGGCAGCATTCGGCTTGGCGGCGAGGAGCTGCTCGCCCTTTCCGAGGTCGAGATGCGGCGAAGGCGCGGGCGCGACATCGCGATGATCTTTCAGGAACCGATGACGTCGCTCAATCCCGTGCTCACGATCGGGCGACAGATCACTGAAGTGCTTCATCTGCACCGCGGCCTGAGCAAGGCGCAGGCGCGTCGAGAAGCTGCCGCACTGCTCGACCTCGTCCGCATCCCCAATCCGGAAGCCTGCCTCGAAGACTATCCGCACCGGCTCTCGGGTGGGATGCGTCAACGCGTCATGATTGCCATCGCGGTGGCCTGCCGTCCGAAGATCCTGATCGCCGACGAGCCGACGACCGCACTGGATGTGACCATTCAGGCGCAGGTGCTCGAATTGCTCGATCGGCTGCGGCGGGAGCTCTCGCTGTCGCTCTTGCTCATCACCCACGACCTTGGCCTGGTGGGCCAATGGGCCGATCGCGTCGTCGTCATGTATGCCGGCCGGAAGGTCGAGGAAGCAGCGCCGGGCGCGCTGTTCGACCAGCCGCTGCATCCCTATACGCGCGGGCTGCTGGCTGCTTCGCCGCGCCTGCACGACAGGCTGCACTATCGAAACGCCAGACTGTCCGAGATTCCCGGTAGTATCACCTCTGCCGCCGCCGAGGCGGGCTGTCCGTTCGCTCCGCGTTGCCCGGAACGGTTCGCGCCCTGCCGAGCCGAGTTCCCGCCCGAACGGGAGACCCAGTCGGGGCGACGTGTCGCTTGTCACGCAGAACTCACCCAATCCTCACACGGTGCGATCCATGACGCTGCTGTCGGTCTCTGAACTCAGGACGACCTACCGATCGGGATCGGTGCCGGTCCACGCTGTCGACGGAGTGTCGCTCGATATCGCGCCAGGCGAGACCGTAGGTCTGGTCGGCGAATCCGGCTGCGGCAAATCTACCCTGGGCAAGACCATTTTGCGGCTGGTCGAACCATCCGCAGGTCGTATCACGTTCGACGGAACCGATCTCACCACACTGCCGGAGCAGGAGCTGCGGGCCTACCGCCGCAGGCTCCAGATGGTGTTTCAGGATCCGTTCGCATCGCTCAATCCGCGACAGACGATCGGAGATATCCTCGGCGCACCGCTGGACGTCCATCGTGTCGGCTCGCGGAGCGAGCGGCGGCAGCGGGTTGGCGAGATCCTTTCGCAGGTGGGCCTGCCGGAGGACGCGGTATCGCGGTATCCTCACGAATTCTCGGGTGGTCAACGCCAGCGGATCGGCATTGCGCGAGCGCTTATCCTGGGACCGGATCTCATCATCTGCGACGAACCGGTGTCCGCGCTCGATCTATCCGTGCAGGCTCAGGTCCTGAATCTGCTGGCCGACATCAAGCGCAGGCTGAATCTGTCGTTGCTGTTCATATCGCACGACCTTTCGGTGGTGCGATATCTGTCGGATCGGATTCTGGTGATGTATCTCGGCCGGATCGTGGAAAGCGGCAGCCACGAGCAGATCTGGAACAATCCGCTGCACCCCTATACCCGCGCCCTGATCGACGCTGTACCGGACCCGGCACGCAGACGGTATGCGGCGCCCTTGCCGGGCGACCTGCCGGATCCCCGCAGCGCGGGCAGGGGCTGCCGGTTTCAGCCGCGTTGTCCGCTGGCGACGGAGCTGTGCGCGCAGCAGGATCCCGAATTGCGCAACAGCCTGTCAGGCCAGAGCGTGGCTTGTCATCACGCCGACCTGCTGGCGAGCTAAGGCCGGATCAGGTCCGCAGCCATACGCCGGCGAAGTTGCCCTGCGGCCCGGCGCTATCGACGGTGTGACCGACGACGCGCTTGTTGTAGACGGTTACCGGCTTGCTCAGCATCAACGGAAGGATCGGAAGTTCATCGGCCACGATCTCCTGGAAGCGGTCGATCGACGCCTTACGCGTCACCGTATCGGCCTCGACTGCGATCTCGGCAAACAGCCTGTCGATTTCCGGATTGGCATAGTGGCTTGCATTGGTGAAGGCGACGCCCTTCCGATAATTGTCGCTGGTATAGAAGCGTTGCAGACCGACGGTTGGATCGAACATGTTCGTGAAAGGATGGAACGTGAAGTCGTAGTCGCGGTCGCTATAGACGCGCTTGAGATAGCTCGGAAAGTCCTGCCCGCGGACGGTCACGTCGATGCCGACCGCAGCCAATGCGCTCTTGAGGACCTCGCCGCTGCGCTTGAAATTCTCGCCGAAGGGCTGGAAGTCGTGCGTCAGAGCAAAGCGCCATCGTCCCTTCAGCGGGAATCCGGCCTCGTCGAGCAGTCGCGCCGCCGCCTTGGGATCATAGGCATAGGTGGGGACTTTGGAATTGTAGAACCGCTTCAAGGTTGGGCTGACAATACTGACCGTTCGCTCCCCGAGGCCGTACCAAGCCACGTTCAGGATGACCGCCGGATCGACCGCATGGGCGATCGCCTTGCGCACCTTGGTGTTGCTGAGAATCGGATGATCGAGATTGAACTCGAGGCCGTAGAGCGTCGGTGAGTATTCGTAGCCGCGCGTTTCGAGGCCGAGATACGGAATCTTCTGGAAGCGTTCGAGATCCAGCGGCGAAACCGGGGTCGATCCGCCGAGATCGAGCTCACTGGTCTCGAAGGCCACAGCGCGAGCCGCGCCATCCGGGATGACGCGGACAAACAACGCTTCGAGATAGGGTTTTGGGCTGTCCCAGTAGTTCGGGTTGCGGACATAGCTGACGTAATTGCCAAGCACCCATTCCTTGAACAGGAACGGACCCGTGCCGATCGGCGCGCGGTTGTTTGGATTTTGCAGCGGATCGCCCTTGCCCTCATAGACGTGCCGCGGAACGACCGGGGACTCCCCCGCCGCGAGGGCATAAAGTAGATAAGGCGCCGGTTTGGAGAGTTTCAGGACGACGGTGTGCTCGTCCACGGCCGTCGCCTCGAGAAGATTTGCGAACGTCGTGCGCCCACGCGGATGCGCCGACTTCAACAGACGGACCGAATAAACCACGTCCGCTGCGGTGAACGGCTGCCCGTCGTGCCATTTCACATTCCGACGCAACTCAAATCAATATTGCAGGCCATCCTCGCTGACGCTCCAGGCCGTTGCGAGCTGAGGCTTCGGATTGAGATCGAAGTCGTAGGTCAAAAGACCTTCGACGACCTTGGTGCTCGCCTGGATTGCCGGCCCTTCTGTCGTGTTGAAACAAACAAGGGTGGTCGGCTCCGGGTGAATGACGAAGGAGAGCCGCCCTCCAGGACGCGGAGCCTCCTCCTGGGCTCGCGTGGCCGTCGAGACCGCAAGCGCAGCTGCAGTTGTCGCAACGAAGCTTCGCCGGGACATCAGTGTCATGAGCTACTCCTAAAACCCGCGACTGACGAAGGATCCATGGCTTCCCGCAGCCTGGCATGGACCGCTTTTGTGCCGCGTTGACTCCGCCAAATTGGCTGTCGCGTGAGACGCACGGCCCAGACCGCCACCCGGGTGCGCTCACGCGACAGCCGTTCCGATCGACAGACCGCCCCGCAATGGGTCCGTCGGCTCAGAACTCTCCCCCCGCCCCGGGAGCACCGAGACCCTGCTTGTCCTTTGGCAATTCGGCAACCAACGCTTCCGTCGTCACGATGAGCGAGGCGATGGAAGCTGCGTCCTGCAAGGCCGTCCTGACGACTTTCGCGGGGTCGACGATACCCGCATTGATCAGGTCGACATATTGTTCGGTCTGCGCATCGAAGCCGTATGTCGGCGACTTGTTCTCGAGGATCTTGCCGACCACGATGGACCCTTCGACACCGGCATTTTCAGCGATCTGCCGGATCGGGGCCTCCAGAGCCTTGAGCACGATGTTGATACCCGCCTGTACGTCCGGGTTCGCGTGAGTTAACCGACCGATCGCGGTCTTTGCGCGCAGCAACGCGACACCGCCGCCGGGAACAATGCCTTCTGCGATGGCGGCACGGGTCGCATTCAACGCATCGTCGACGCGGTCTTTCCGTTCCTTGACCTCGACCTCGGTAGCACCGCCGACCCGTATGACCGCGACCCCTCCAGAGAGCTTCGCCAGCCGCTCCTGGAGCTTCTCGCGATCATAGTCCGACGTCGTGTCCTCGACCTGGGCCCTGATCTGCGCGATCCGGGCATCGATCTCCTTGCGCTTGCCCGCACCGCCCACGACCGTCGTGTTCTCCTTGTCGATCCGGACCCTCTTGGCCCGCCCCAGCTGGGACAGGGTGACATTTTCAAGCTTGATGCCGAGATCTTCCGAGATCGTCTGGCCGCCCGTCAAAATCGCGATGTCTTCGAGTTGAGCCTTACGCCGATCACCGAAGCCCGGCGCCTTGACCGCCGCGATCTTCAGGCCGCCGCGAAGCCTGTTAACGACCAGCGTGGCGAGCGCCTCGCCCTCCACGTCTTCCGCGATAATCAGCAGTGCTTTGCCGGACTGCGCAACCGCCTCCAAGACCGGCAACAAAGGATGAAGCGAGTTGAGCTTCGCTTCGTGGATCAGAATATATGGGTCCTCGAACTCGACGAGCAGCTTCTCGGAGTTCGTGACGAAATAGGGCGACAGATAGCCACGGTCGAACTGAAGCCCCTCGACGACGTCGAGCTCGGTATCCAGGCTCTTCGCCTCCTCGACCGTGATGACACCATCGTTGCCGACCTTCTTCACCGCGTTCGCAATGATCTTCCCAATTTCAACGTCACCGTTGGCCGAAATCGTACCGACCTGGGCGACCTCTTCAGAGGACTGAACCTTCCGCGCGCGTTTCTCGATATCCTTGATGGCCTCTGCGACGGCGAGGTCGATACCACGCTTCAGATCGAGCGGATTGAGGCTGGCCGCGACCGCCTTGGCACCTTCCCGGACGATGGCTTGGGCCAGCACAGTCGCAGTCGTCGTCCCATCTCCCGCAAGGTCGTTGGTCTTCGACGCCACCTCCCGGAGGAGCTGCGCGCCGAGGTTCTCATACTTGTCTTCGAGCTCGATCTCCTTGGCAACCGTGACGCCATCCTTCGTGATCCGTGGCGCGCCAAACGACTTCTCGATGACGACGTTGCGGCCCTTCGGTCCCAGCGTCACCTTGACGGCGTTCGCAAGCACGTCCACGCCGCGCAGCAAGCGTTCACGGGCGTCGGCGGAGAACTTCACTTCTTTTGCAGCCATAGCGATGATCCTTCAGACAAAAGTGCTCCGCCTCGCGCTTCCGCGCGAGCTCCAGCACGTTGAACAATATGATTTGGTCGACAAGCTAGGCGATCACGCCCAGGATGTCGGATTCCTTGGCGATCAACAGATCCTCGCCATTGATCTTCACTTCGGTTCCGGACCACTTCCCGAAAAGGACGCGATCGCCCTTCTTGACGTCGAGCGGGAGGAGTTTTCCGGTCTCGTCGCGGGCGCCGCTGCCGACGGCCACGACCTCGCCCTCCTGCGGCTTCTCCTTGGCCGTGTCGGGAATGATGATCCCGCCCTTCGTCTTGCTGCTCTCTTCGATACGGCGGATCACCACGCGATCATGCAATGGACGAAAACTCATCGGGACTTACCTCGAAAGCTTCTTGCGTTGACTCTTGCGCACCGACGGCTTCGCTTCTCTACGCGGCCGAAGGTAACTGCAAAAAACTATGGCCGCGACTACATCGTGTCCATGGCAAATTGAGCTGCGAAAATAGACGATTCCTGCAAACCAAAAGCGGCCTAAAAAACGTTTCGATCGGCCGTGCGGCTTCAATGATGGACATAGGGAAAGGTGTAGCGATCGGCCAGATAGCGAAGTATTCGCTCCGACGAATCGATGAAGCGCCAGCCGTTGGCCACGTCCGCGTCCTCGGGCACGGGATGGCTCTGATCGAACACCAGAACCGGCAGCGACTGATGCTGCTCGCCGAGAACCTCGACGATCGCGTCCCTGGGCCGCGGGAACGGAAGACGGTGCACCTCGACCTGCGTGGCCAGTCCGGGGAATGACGCCAGCAGGCCTTCGATCGCATTGCAGTGCGGGCACACGAAGAACCGGCCCGGCTGTGCCGGGTCCTCAAATCCCGGCTTCAAGAGGAAGATGCGATCGCCACTCATCAGCGTTCTCCAACTTAGTCAGGGCGCTCCGTGCTCACCCGATCCATATGAACGAGGCGCAGATCTTGCCGTATCGAGCTAAGGGGCTCCGACGCGGTATTGACCCGGCGGCGGTGTTCCATTGACGGCAAAGTCGCCGACAATGCGGTCGCGATAGACGCGGGGATTATGCGTCACGATGGTCCTGGCATTCCGCCAGTACCGGTCGAGCCCCAGATTTTTTGCGGTCGAAGAGGCCCCGAGCGCGTCGAAGATAATCGTCGTTGCCTCCAGAACGAGATCCGAGACGACGGTCACGGTCTGATCGAGCTCGATCTCGGCGATCGCGATCGCGGCGGCTGTACGATCGGGGTCACCAGCCAGTTGCGCCTCATGGGCCCGTTGCAGCGCCTCGGCAACCTTGAGAACGATTGCACCCGCAGCATAGGCGTTTCCGCGCACCCGCCCGATCACCTGGAGAATTTGTGGGTCGGCCGCGGCGCTACTTGCGTTTCCATGGCTGAAGACCCGCGTTCGCTTCCTCACCAAGGTCGCCACGTCGTTGGCGGCCGCTCGGGCGATGCCGGCGAGCGTGGCAAGATGCACAAGTTGATAGAATGGATTGGAATATTTGAAGCGTTCGGCAACCTGGACGACCCGATTGCCTTCAATCGGAACATCGGTAAACAGAGCCGTTCCGCTTGCGGTCAAAGCCTGCCCGAAGCCGTCCCAGTCATCGAGAACCTCGACACCCGGCGAATGGCGCGAGACGACCACACTGACCGGATCCCCATTTTCATGCTGGGCCGCTACATTGATCCAGTCGGCAAAGAGCGTACCGGTCGTGTAGTACTTCTTGCCATTCAGAACCAATAGACCGCCCTTGCTCGACACTGTGGTCGAGAAGGCCTGCAGCTTGGCGTCCCCGATCTCGCTGTGCCCGTTCCCGAAGAACGTCTTCTCGCCGATCCGCCGCAACCAAAGCTCGCGTCGCTTGGGATCTGGCGAATTGACGATGTCCTCCGTAAAGCCGAAATGCGCCCGGACGGAGTTCGTAACGTTTGAATCGGCCTCCGACAATTCGATCAACAGATTGAATAACTCGGGAAGGCTCGCTCCGGCACCGCCGAAATCCCGGGGCACGCGAACGGCCGTGAAGCCCACCTCGCGTAACGCTTTGATCTCGTCGTAAGGCAGACGGCGTTCCGTGTCACGCTTGACCGCTCCCTCCCTGATCGACCTGAACAGCGGCCGGAACGGTGCAGCGAGTGTTTCGTAGCGCCCTGAAGGTCCGCCACCCCAGGCAAGATCAATCTGCGACATGATCACCCTTTCCGATTGTTCACCGCCGCGCTCGATAGTTTCTCGGCACGGCCTTCGTTTAATTCGCGATACAATGAAGAAGATCGCGCGAGACGATGCCTCTGGCAATTTCGGATATCTGTGTCGGGAGAGATGAAGCTTCCTGCCGGATCATCCGGTGACGGAAAGTTTCTACCGGGCGCCAGCGTGAAGATCTAGACGTCCCGCAACGCGGTTCAAACGCACGAGACGATTCGCGAGTCGATGCTGGCTGCCTCACCTAATCCTGCAATGGAAGACAGGGGGTCCGAAGCGAGCCCGGCCAGCAGAAGCCCTGCTCCCACCGCGCTATCGCAGACTGATCTCGTCGGCGAGCCTCAAATTCTACCTTCCATCCTCCATGAACATACATGGAGGGGACATTTTTCTCTCATTATGAGTACCGGAAATCGTTTCATTCTCAGCCGCGACAAACTACGCAATGGACCAAATGTGGCCAAAACCCGAAAAGAGAGGCCAATTTCCCCTCACGCTTCGGAAGGATGACGATGCGCGTCGTATCTACCCTATTGGCTGCCGTGACCGCGGCTTGTGTTGCGTTCGGGCCGTCCACCTCCGCCCAGGCGCAGCAGCCGCTGCGGGTCGGCTTCATCCCGGTGATGGGCGCGGCTCAGATCTTCGTCGCCGAGGGCGAAGGATGGATCAAGCAGGCCGGATTGACGCTCAACACCAGCACCTTTGAGTCCGGACCGAACATGATCCAGGCCTTGCAGTCCGGCACGCTCGACGTCTACGTCGCCGGCCTTGCACCGCTGCTGGTGGCCCGCTCGAAGGGAATCGACGTGCGCATCGTTGCCGCGACCGTCGTCGAGGAGATGGGATTTGCCACAAGCGCAGCCTTCTCCCCCCAGATCGAAGGCAAGGACGCCGCCGCGGCGTTCAAGGCCTTCCGCGAAAAGAACGGCCGTCCCGTCAAGCTGGCGACCCAGCCGATCGGTTCGGGCCCCAATACAGCCTTGCAGCATTGGCTGTGGGAAGTCGTGAAGGCAGACAAGGCCGACGTGCAGATCGTCGAGATGGGCATCGACGCGACCCAGCGCGCCATCGTCACCAACGCGGTCGAAGGCGGTTCGGTGCGCGAGCCCGCGCTCGCCATCATCCGCAAGCAGAACGCGGCCATCAAGCTGGTCGCAACGGGCAATGACATGTTCCCGAATTTCCCCGGCGTCGTCGTCGCGGTGATGGGCCCCTTCGCGGACAAGAATCCGCAGGCGGTGGACGGCCTCGTGCGTTCGGTCATCCGCGCCACCGCGCTGCTGAAGGAGCATCCCGAGAAAGCCGTGAAGCATGTCGGGGCGGCATTCGGCAACGGCCTCGTCCCCGATGACATTCTGCTGGAGGCGCTGAAGTCACCGCAGACGCAGTTCACTTCGGACCCGCGCCGCATCGAGGACTCGACCAAAAAGCTGCAGTACTACCAGGTCAAGATCGGCGCGCTGCAAAAGGCGGAATCGCTCGAGGGCCTGTTCGCCTTCGACGTCTACAACCGCGCTGCCGCCAACTAGCCGCGGCTTGCATTAGAGCACGAATACGCAGGTGACACGAACGCGATCACTGATCCTGGGAGCGCTGGGTTTCTTCGCTTTCCTCGCCTTGTGGGAAGCGCTGCCCGCGCTCCAGATCGTGCCGGCCTCGGTGCTGCCGCCGCCGAGCGCGTTGCCGCGCGCGTTCTGGCGCGAGTTCACCAGCGGCATCTGGTTCTCGAGCCTGCTCACCAGCCTTCGCAATTACCTGTCAGGGCTCCTGATCGGAAGCCTGCTGGGGATCGCACTCGGCGTTGCCACCGGCATGTCGGTCACGCTCGAATCCCTGCTCTCCTGGGTCGTGCGCATCCTGAGGCCAATCCCCGGTCTCGCCTGGGTGCCGTTCGCAATCCTCTGGTTCGGCATCGATCCGTCGGCCGCCATCTTCATCATCTCGACCGGCGTGTTCTGGATCTGCTATTTCGCAGCACTCGGCTCGGTACATGCCGTCGACCGTGACCTGATTGAAGTCGCAGACGCGTTCGGATTCCGCAGCGCGCGCCAGAAGCTGACCAAGGTCATCCTGCCGGCGGCGGCGCCTGGCATCCTGATCGGCGTGCGCACGGCGCTCGGCCAGGCCTGGATGGCGGTGGTGGCGTCCGAGATATTCGGCGTGCCCGGTCTCGGCCAACGCATGATGCAGGCGTCCAACCTGCTGGCGAGCGACATCGTTGTCGTTTACATGGCGACCATGGCTGCCCTCTATGGCCTGATCGACACATCCTTCGTGGCGCTTCAAGCCTGGGTGCTCCGATGGAAGCGATAATCTCGCTGCGCAGCATCGGGCTGACATTCGCGCGCGACGGCGAGCGAGCCGAAGTGCTTCGCGATCTCAGCCTCGACATCGCACCCGGCCGCTTCGTCGCCGTACTCGGTCCCTCCGGCGTCGGCAAATCCACCCTGCTGCGCGTGATCCCGGGTTTGCTTTCGCCGAATACCGGCGAAGTCATGGTGAACGCGCGCCCGGAGGATTTCAGGCTCCCGGTCGCGCTGGTGTTCCAGGATGCACGCCTGCTGCCGTGGCGCACGATCATTTCAAACGTTGGTTTCGGTCTCGAGCACGGCAAGGTCAGCGCCAAGGAACGCCACGAAATGGCGAGGACCGCGCTCGCGCTTGTCGGTCTGCCCGGTTTCGAGAAGAGGTACCCGCACGAAATGTCCGGTGGACAGCGTCAACGCGTGGCATTGGCCCGCGCGCTCGCGGTCGATCCCAACATCCTGCTGATGGACGAACCGTTCGCCGCTGTGGACGCCCTCACCCGCGAAGCATTGCAGGATGAGCTCGCACGCATTCACGCCGCGACCCACAAGACCATCATCTTCGTGACCCATTCGATCACCGAGGCGGTCTATCTCGCCGACGAAGTCGTTGCGATCACCGGCAAGCCCGGACGCCTTGCCGCTTCGATTTCGATCGACACGCCCCGGCCACGGCGCCGCGACGATCCAGCGAACCGCGAACTCATCACGCGCCTGCGTGGGATTCTCGGCGACGACGAGAGATAGCCGACCCCGGGTTTCGCACCCACCGGCGGCGCCTGTCGCGCGCGACCTCAATGCTCTGGCTGGGCAAGGAGCCCCGCGTCGGACGGCATACTCTGGATCAAGGTCCCCACCATTGAAATCGTCCTCGGCAAGATAACGAGATGGAATTTTCCACTGGCACGTGCCGCGGCATCAGTGCGATCCAACTAAACTGAACATGCACGCCGGGCTTCGATGTTCAATCCCGGGTCGAGCGTGATAGCCTTGGAATGTTCTCGCCTCCCGCTCCACCTGGAGTGAACATCCGTTACGCCGTCTCGCTACGACATTCCGATCAGGTGTCGGCGTTATCCTCCACGAAACAAGGGTTCTGTACATGACCGACGCTGTGCTGCAGTTCCCTGACACCAGCCGCCGCCTCGATACCGTCGATCGCAATATTCTGACGATACTCCAACAGGACGCTTCGTTGTCTGTTGCTGAGATCGGCGACCGGGTCGGCCTGTCGTCGACGCCCTCCTGGAAGCGCATCCAGCGGCTTGAAGCCGATGGCGTCATTACAAAGCGCGTCGCGCTGGTTGATCAGAACAAGATTGGCCTGGGCCTCTCGGTATTCGTATCGGTGGAGAGCTCCGATCACTCGGATGACTGGCTCAAACGTTTTGCCGATGCGGTCAGCGCGATGCCAGAAGTGATGGAATTCTATCGGATGGCCGGCGATGTCGACTATATGCTACGCGTCGTCATCCCCGACATGCAGAGCTACGACGTGTTCTACAAGAAGCTGGTCCACGCCGTACCGCTCAAGAACGTCACTTCGCGATTTGCGATGGAAAAGATCAAGTCGATCACAGCTCTGCCCATCCCGAATGCGACAGTCGAATGAGAATCCCACGCTTCGAGCGAGTTCGCCAGATGTCGAACCACCTCTGATCAATCCCCGAGCGGAAAAGGCTTTCTCGCGATTTCCGATGACGTGGAATGCAGGTCTTGCTGTTCTTTCCGATGATCCGACCACATTCCAGTGACGGAGATCAAAGACCTGCGCTGCGGCCTCACCATCGTCGGTGGGCGCACCTTCCACGACGACATGCCGACGCCTGGAGCCTAACGCCAGCCCTGACAATTACGGCCATGGGCCAGGATCATGTGCGCTATGCTCAAACGTCAATCTTGAAGCCGAGATCGATCTGCGACGCGGGATGGCCACCTCTCAATCCCCAATTCTCCGCCGGCACTTCGAATAGGATGATCTTGATCTCCGTCGCGGGCACGCCGAGCGCGGTCAGGTTCGCGACGATGGTCTCGTACAGCAGGCGTTTCGCTTCAATCGACCGCCCAGAGAACAACGCCACCTCGACGCGCACATAGTAGTCCGAACGGCCGGTCGGAATGATCCGGGCGCCGACGTCACAAATATCCAGAACGATATCGCGATCGTAATCGGGTATCCTGAGCGCCGAGAGAAGCGCCGATTGAACGCTCTCGATCACCTCTTGCTCCCGGTTTCGTGCCCAGAGGCCCGTCGTGATTCGTGTGCTTGGCATTGGGATACTCTCTAGACATTGAGGCCAACTGAACATATCGAGCGCAATGATTGCCCACGCACGCTCCCCTGTCACGTCTTTCGCCGCAACCTCGGCACTTAAGCAAGCCAGGGTTCACTTCCTCAGACCGTGATCTTAGAGCCGTCGAACCGGGTGAAGCTGAATCCGTCGAACGGCTCGGCAAACGTGGCCCTTTGCTCGCGCAGCAGGCTGATTGCGAGATTCTCTCCTTGTGGAAAGGATGCCGCGGCGTCGGAGCGCCAGTGGATGCCGCCCCAGGTCCGGCCACCGGAGTAGTTCAGCGCGAGCTTGTTCAATTCGCCCCCAACCGTGAGCGGCGGCCCCCTGTATGGAACCAGTCGCGCCGGATCCCTCGGATCGGGCTGAAGCGGGTTCGGAAACTCCCGGCTCTCGTCATAGAACGCCTTCAGCAAGGTCACGGTGACCGCCGCAATGATCGCGGCGCCTCCCGGATAGGACGAGTGAAGCGGCGCTCCCTCGGGGAAAATGTGACCAAGCAGGAACGTGCCATTCTTGTTGCGGCTTCGCTCCAGCGCTTGCGAGCCGAGCAAGCTTTCGTGAATCGGATAGTCGGTGACCTTGCTCGCGAGGCGGTGGTGCACCAGTCCGGAGAAGGCCTCGGGACGCACGATCCGCTGCTCGTACCATTTCTGGTAATAGTTGATCCGTATCGCGAGCGAAGAAGCCAGCGCAATGATCGATTGATAATAGGCCGCGCCAAATGTCCCTGACGCGCCGCCCTGGGTCTTCGAGCGCAGATACGGATCTGCTGAAGCTGTCGCTGGCTTGTTCGCCGGATAGATCCCGCCATAGGCCGGGTCGGCGGCAAACTCCGGCGCGCTCAAAAGTTGATTGGCGATGAAATTGAACGCCTGCGCCGTGTGCGCGTAAGCACCGAGATCGCGCCCGTTTGAGATGTAGCGCGCTGTCGGTTCGTAGGCAATGCGATCTCGCGGCGCATTGCCGTTCTGGACGTTCAGCCATTCGTCGTACTTCGTCAGGAAATTCGACGTCGGCGCATAGGCGCGGATTTTCGCGGAGAGGCTCTGATTGCCGAGCGGAACGTCCCGATACAGAAATTGCGAAACCAGCGGACCATCGATCACGCCTGGAGGCGTCACCCATCGCGGGGTCGCACCGCTCGGGTCGGCCGGATCGACATAGGTAACACTGCCGCGAAACAGCGTCTGGGGCGTGACGCGGCCGTTAGCTTTCGGTCCCTGGAAGGCCGCGACGCGGTTGAGCTCGTCAACCGCAGCATGGATATCGGGGTTGGAGGTCTCATCGTTGTACTCCGTGAACGGCACGTCCCTCAGCAGGGATTGCCAGTAGATCTCGACCGCATCAGCCGCCCGCGCGGGACTGGCGAGGGCCGGCGCCGCCGGCAATTGGAACTGCGACGCGTTGAGACCGTCAAGACTGACGGCCAGGGTGCCGACGGGATTGACGAGCTTGCGCGTTCCACCGAGCGGGATCTTCTCGAAGTCAGCAGGGCTACGCGTGGAAAACGCCACGTTCGCCAGACGCCATGCGTCGGCATTGACCTCACCGCGCTCGTCATGCGGCAGACCGCGGGTATCCGAGCCAATCGCATTGGTATAGCGCTGTTGATCGCCGTTGTGAGGATGCGGCGGAATCGGCGTGCTGGCGACATCGCGCGCGAGCTTTTGCCGCAACTCCACCGCGCGGCGGCGGAAGCCTTCGTCGTAACTGGTGGCAGACGCTTGCGACCGGTCGGAAGTACCAGCCGGCTTTTCCTTGGCAAGCGCAGGCCCCGCTACAGCAAGGGCTGCCGCAGCGGCGCTGGCGCCAATAAATTCGCGGCGCGTACCGTGTTGTGCACCGTCGCCGCTCTGCTTCCGTCGCGCGGCGCTGGTTGTGGGGACGTCGTCTCGTGAAACCCTGTCAGACATTTCCGGCTCCGCTTTCGCTTATGTGCTCCGCAAATGCGGCTCCACATGCACGCTAAGCGTAAAGGTGCGACGCAAAATCTGTCCATAATTTTTCCTCACTATAATTCGAGGTGAGGCGATGGCTCTATTTTGCAAATGCGATGTTGCGCGAAGAGTTTCACTCAACCGCCTCGAAACGAGCGTGTCAGGGATTGACGCAGATCAGCTGCTCGCCGCACCTGATACTTTTTCGCGTTCGAGATGAGCTGCATAACGCGACATCGCATAGCAGGCAGTGAAGTAGATCGCGCCCAGAGCCAGATAGGCTTCGGTGGAGAACAATCTCCATTCAGGATCGGCAAGGGCCGCCTTGGTCGCGGCGAACACATCGAGCAACCCGATCACCAGAACCAGCGACGTGTCCTTGAAGCCGCCGATGAAAGTATTGACCAGTGGTGCCGAACAGAGCCGAAAGACTTGTGGCCAGATCACCAATTGCTGCGTCCGCCAATAGCCGAGGCCGAGAGCGCGGGCGGCATCCAGTTCGCCTGTGGGGATCGCCTGAATGCCACCGCGAAAGACCTCTGCCAGATAGGCCGCCATCAACAGCGTGAGAGCCAGCAAGCACCGCGCGAGCTTTCCGCCCGGCGCTTCCCCGGGCACAAGCAGCGGCAGAATGACGGCAACCGCGAACAACAAGCTCACCAGCGGCAGGCTGCGCAGCATCTCGATCACCGCAACCGCAACATTTCGCACACCCGGTCGGTCCGATGTTCGCGCCAGGGCGAGCAGCATGCCGAGCGGCAAAGCAAGGGTGAACGACAGCACGGACAAGCCAATGGTTAGCGGCACCCCACCCCAATCCAGCGGACTGACAACCCGAAGACCGAAGACGCCGCCGCCCATGATCGCGATGGCGGCGAGCGTGCCGATGCCCCAGCCTGCCGCAATCAGCCGCCAATGCCGCCCCGTATCGAGCAAGCTCCACAGCGTCAATCCCAGGAAGATCATCGTCGCCACCACGGGTCGGGTGATCTCATTCGCCGGATAGGCGCCGAACATCATCAGCCGCCCTTTCTCCGCCAGCAGCGACCAGCACGCTCCATGCGCCGCGCGGCAGTCAGCAGGCGTCCCTGTCCACACCGCCTCGACGATGCCCCAACGCAGCAAAGGCCAGCTCGCGGCCAGCACAACTGCCAGCAGCATCGCGTCAAGCCAGGTGACATGCTGCACCTTGGTTGTCGCGCGGCCACTCTCCGCGCTCGCCGCCATGCCGCGTCCGGCCCAAAATACATTGTAGCGTTCGACGACAGCGCCGA
The DNA here is from genome assembly GCF_023073075.1 of Bradyrhizobium sp. 61. NCBI lineage: Bacteria > Pseudomonadati > Pseudomonadota > Alphaproteobacteria > Hyphomicrobiales > Nitrobacteraceae > Bradyrhizobium > Bradyrhizobium sp. 61. The sequence goes on from NZ_JADPIU010000011.1 coordinate 84,041, forward strand.
GCGACAGATTGAGCACAAGGAACACGCTCAGGATGATCGCTGTCCCCTCGATCGCGCGACCGGTCTGATTGATCACCGTGTTGGCCACCGACACCAAATCGGGATAGCCGATGGCGACGGCCAGCGTGCTGTTCTTCGCAAGGATCAGCAATTGGGAGGCGGCAGCGGGCACTGCCAACCTCCGGGCCTGAGGCAGCACGACCAGAAAGACGCTCTTCAGACGGCCGAGCCCCAGTGCGCGCGCCGCTTCTCCCTGCCCGATCGGCACGGCCTGGATGCCGGCGCGCACGACTTCCGCGAGCGATGCGCCATGGAACAGCGCCAACCCGCCGATCAGCGCCAACAGCTCAGGTGAGAGCGTCCATCCGCCGATGAAGTTGAAACCTCGCAAGACCGGCCACTCGAGGAAGGGTGCGTGAGGCAAAACGGCCGGGATGGCCAGACCGCGGCTGCTGAGAAAGACCCCGGGCAGCAATTCCATTGCCTGGCGCGGTGCCGGCAGGTAGCGGATCAGCAGCCCGTACCACAGGAACAACTGGAGGATGACCGGGGTATTGCGCAACGGCTGGACATAGATCCCGGCCAGTCGCACGACCCGCGCGCTGGGACTCGCCCGCAGCAGGCCCACGACAACGCCGATGAACAACGCCAGGGGACTTGCGACCAGCACCACCAGCAGGGTGTTCGCCAATCCAGCCGCCAAGGTGACGAAGATCGGGTCGGAAGGCGCGACCGCAAACAGGGCCTCCGAGATCTGGAAGCCCGCCGGCCGCCACAGGAAGTCGAAGCCGGTCGCGATCCCCCGCACCGCCAGCGCCGCCGACAGGACGAACCAGCCTGCCGCCACGCCTAGACCGATCGCGATGACGACAATTGCACGGCCGGGGATGCTCGTCGTGGACCGGCCGCGTGCCATCGACGTCGTCGACATGTTTCCTATTGGAACGGCGGCGAATAAAGCAGGCCACCATCGCGCCATAGCGCGTTTTGGCCGCGGGCAAGACGCAGGGCGGTCTTGGGCCCAAGATTGCGCTCAAAAATCTCGCCGTAATTGCCGACGGCGGCGATCACCCGCGCCCCCCAGACATCCTCCAGCCCGAAGTTCTTGCCGATCCCGGGCGTCACCCCCAGCAGGCGCTGGATCGCGGGACTCTCGCTCTTCTTCTGCACCTCGACATTGGCGCTGGTGACGCCGAGTTCCTCCGCTTCGATCAGCAGATTGAGGGTCCAGCGCGCAATGGCAAACCAATTGGCGTCGTCGGCGCGCACCGCCGGCGACAGCGGGGACTTGGTGATGCGTTCGGGCAGGATCACGAAATCGTCGGGCGAAGACGCGCGCGCTGCCCGGCTGGCCGACAGGGTCGAGGCATCCGACAGATAGACGTCGCAGCGTCCCGCATAGAAGGCGCCTTCGAGCTCCGGCAGGCTTTCGATCACCACCGATTTGAAGGTCAGCTTGTTGGCGTGGAAATAGTCGACCAGATTTTGCTCATTCACCGTCCCCGGCTGAACGCAGACGGTCGCGCCATTGAGTTCGGTCGATTTGGTGACGCCGAGCTTCTTCGGCACCATGAAGGCCTGGCCGTCATAAAAGATCGTGCCGACAAACAGAATCCCGAGCGACGCATCGCGGCTGGAAGTCCAGGTGGTGTTGCGCGACAGCACGTCGACCTCACCCGCTTGCAAGACGGCAAAGCGTTGCTGCGAGCTCAAGGGAACGAACCGCACCTTTGACGCGTCACCCAGGACGGCGGCGGCCAATGCGCGGCAGTAATCCACATCGAGCCCACTCCACCGCCCCTGTCCATCCGGCAATGACAGGCCGGCCGATCCCTGTGAAACACCACAAGCCAGCTCGCCGCGGGTCTTGATACGATCGACGGTCGGACCAGCCGCAGCTTCGGTCACGATCGTAGCGGAAATCAGGATCGTCGCAGCTGCGACGATGCTCTTCAGTATCATCTTGGAATCCGAAAGTTGGAGAGAGACGTCGTGGAACTTGATTGATCTCTACGATGGGGAAGCAAGAGAGTGCTTTCAAAAAATGACGCAAACCCAGGAGGAAATTCTGCGCCAATGGCGGACGCAAAGCTTCATCCGCCACGGGCGTATACCAGATTTCCGAGGGACACCGCGTGGCCGATCAACAGCATCTCTCGTTCCACAAAATCAATGTTCTCCAATTTACCCCATCGAGGAGAAGACTCTTCGCTCACCACGCGGACAATGAAAACAGCATTCGTTTGACTAACAAAACGATTTCTCACCAGTATTGGTTGGCTGTGCCCTTTTCCGAGAGACCAGAGCGGCCATCGCCGGAACGAGGAGCGAGCATGTCGATCGTGCCATCATCTGCAAGACGATCCATGCTGATGCATCGGGCGCTCTCGACGTGGTTTCTCCTGCTGTCCGTCACGGTGTTGGCCTCAGGCACAGCTATGGGACAGACGACGCAGAAGGTGTCCTCAGGCACAAAGCTCGTCGTCGCCGACCAGAACGAGGGACTTCAAACGCTGATGCGTGCCTCCGGCGCGGCGGAGAAGCTTTCGGGCACAATCACCTATGCCAATTTCCTCGGCGGGCCGGCTATTCTCGAAGCATTCCGGGCCGGTGCGCTCGACCTTGCCACCGTCGGCAACACGCCTCCTATCCAGGCCCACGCCGCCGGCGAGCAGATTCCGATCGTCGCAGCCCGAACTTCTTCGGAAACGGACTACTTCTTTGCGGTGCGCCCGGGCTTGAAGATCGACACACTCGAGCAATTGCGCGGCAAGAGCATTGCGTATGGCGAAGGCACTGGACGCCAACCCTTCGTGCTCAATGCGTTGAAGCTTGCCGGCCTCACAAGGAAGGATGTCCACCTCGTGCCGCTGCGAGCATCCGACTTCCCCGATGCGATTCGGTCGGGCCAGGTCGACGTCGCCTCGCTGAACGAGCCGCACTTTTCGCGCTATCTCGCTGATTTTGCCGACCGTGGCGCCAGCTCGATTCCGAAGGCGCAGAACGACCGGCTGCCAAAGAGCCTGACTTACCTCTATGCCAGCAAGAAGGCGCTTGACGATCCCGCCAAGGCGGCGGCGATCCGCGAGTTCGTGGCCGCCTGGATCGAAGCGAACCGCTGGTCGAACAAGAATGTCGATGCTTGGGTCGACGCCTATTACGTCAAGAAGCAAAACCTGAAGCAGGCCGACGGGCGCAAGATCGTCGAGGCTGAAGGCATCCATGATTTTCCTTCACTCACAAGCCTGATCTCCAGGCAGCAGGCCCTGATCGACGTGATTTTCGAGGCTGGCGACCTGCCGAAGCGGCTCGACGCACGGGACGAGTTCGACCTGCGTTTCGACGACGTTGTCAGCAAGACGAATTGAATCATGACGGATCGAGCCGATGATCTGCGGCTGCCCGTCTACGTTTCAGGAGAGCCGCGAAGGGTGCGATCATCCGGCGCCAAAGGCGGCCGACTGCCCAGGCTTGCGCCAGCTCGGTTGCCGAATGCAGGCATTCTGTTCGGACCTGTGGTGCTGATCGTCCTGTGGGAACTCGCGTCAACAGGCGGCTGGATCTCACCAAAGTTCCTGGCGGCGCCGTCAACCGCCCTGCTCACCGGCTTCAAGCTATTGGTCTCCGGCACGCTCGTCGATCACTTTCTCGCCTCGGCCAGACGAGCCTATCTCGGGCTTGGCATCGGTGTGGCGGTCGGCCTCGCGCTGGCGCTTGCCGCCGGTCTCAGCCGTATCGGCGAGGCGTCGATCGACGGCCTCGTCCAGGTCAAGCGTGCCATTCCGACCCTGGCGCTGATCCCGTTGACGATCCTATGGCTCGGCATCGGCGAAACCATGAAGATCGCACTGATCGCATCGAGTGTGCTGATACCGGTCTACATCAACACGCATGCAGCGCTCAGGGGAATAGACGCACGCTACATCGAGTTGGCCCGCAGCGTGAGGCTGTCGCGTGCAGCGTTCCTGCGCGAAGTCGCGCTTCCAGGTGCGCTACCGGGATTCTTCACCGGGCTCAGGCTCGCCGTGACCACATGTTGGACTTCTCTCGTGGTGCTCGAACAGATCAACACCACGGAGGGCATCGGCTACCTGATGAATCGCGCCCGGGATTACGGCCAGACCGACATCATCGTCGTCGGCCTCGTGATCTATGCCGCGCTGGGCCTGGGCTCCGATTTCGCTGTTCGGCTCTGGGAGCGCAAGGCCCTGTCCTACCGCAAGGCGCTCGCATCATGAGCGCCTCGATCCATTCCCTCAAGCCCCCGCAAACAGATCCTCGTCCGGCCGTCAGCCTCAGTGGTGTGACCCGCCGTTTCGCCAACCGTACCGTCCTCGATGCCGTATCGCTCGATCTCGCGCCGGGTGAATTCGTGGCACTCATCGGCAAGAGCGGCTCGGGCAAGAGCACGTTGCTGCGCGCCATTGCCGGCCTTGACGACGACGTTGATGGTGAAGGCTCGATCTCGGTTCCTGACGATCGATCGGTCCTGTTTCAGGACTCGCGCCTGCTGCCATGGAAAACCGTACTCCAAAACGTCGTCTTTGGCTTCCGCGCGGCGGATGCCGACGAACGCGGGCGCAAGGCGCTGGCTGACGTCGGACTCGCCGGGCGCGAAGATTCCTGGCCGAACGCGCTCTCGGGCGGCGAGCAGCAGCGCGTGGCGCTGGCGCGCTCCCTGGTGCGCAGCCCGCATCTGTTGCTCGCCGATGAGCCCTTCGGCGCGCTCGACGCGCTGACACGCCTCAAGATGCACGAATTGCTGTTCCAGCTGATCCGGCAACAGCGGCCGACCGTGCTGCTCGTCACGCATGACGTCGACGAGGCGATCAAGCTCGCCGACCGTATCCTCGTCATGGAGAACGGTCGCATCGTCGTTGACGGACCTATCGCTCTTCCCCATCCGCGCACCAGGGATCATCGTTTCGACGATCTGCGCAACGGATTGCTCGCCGCACTCGGCGTTTTCGACACCGTCTGATCGTCATCGACAGGACAAACCTCATGGCTCGCGAACTGCATCTCAATCTCTTCATTCATGGCCGCGGACATCATGAGGCGGCCTGGCGCCACACGGACTCGGCGCGGCGGGCCCCCACCGATCTGGCCCACTACCGCAATCTCGCGCTGGCGGCGGAGGCGGCGAAGCTGGATTCGGTCTTTTTCGCCGATCATGTGGCGCTTGGAGCGGATATCGAACATGCCGTACGCGGCGAACTCGAGCCGCTGACGCTTCTTGGCGCCCTTGCCGCGCTCACGCAGCGGATCGGGCTGATCGCGACTGCATCGACGACCTACAGCGAGCCCTACAACCTCGCGCGGCAGTTCGCCTCGCTCGATCATCTCAGTGGCGGGCGTATCGGCTGGAACATTGTGACCTCCTGGGCGCCGGCCGCGGCAGCGAATTTCGGACAGGAACAGCAAGCCGGCATCGATCAGCGCTACGAGCGCGCCCATGAATTCGTCGAGGTGGTCTCAAAGCTGTGGGACAGTTGGGCGAAAGACGCCATCCGCGACGATCGCGAGGCCGGCGTCTATGCCCGCACCGACCGGATCCAGCGCGCCGAACATCGCGGCAAGAATTTCTCGGTTGCGGGGGCCCTCAACGTGCCGCGCTCGCCGCAGGGACGGCCGGTGTTCGTCCAGGCCGGCGCCTCCACGGATGGCCGCGCCTTCGCCGCGCGCTATGCAGAAGCCATCTTCACCGCGCACCTCCAGAAGGAGAGCGCCCTCGCGTTCTATTCCGATATCAAGACGCAGGCCCGCGCGCTGGGACGGCGACCGGACCAAATCGTCATCCTGCCTGGGATCAGCGCCGCGATCGGATCGACCGAGGCCGAGGCGCAGCGGGTATGGGAGGAGCTGAACGAGCTGGCGCATCCCAGCGTCGGGCTGTCTCGCTTGTCGAACCGGTTCGGCGGTCATGATTTTTCGCACCTGAAGCTCGATCAGGTGCTCTCTGCCGACGATTTCCCGGATCCGTCGCAGGTTGAGGCCTCGCGCAGCCGCGCGCAGCTGATCACGGCCTACGTTGCCCGCGAGCGGCCGACGCTGCGTCGCCTGCTGCATAGCCTTGCCGGCGCACGCGGTCATTTCACCGCGACGGGAACGCCCGAACAGATCGCCGACATCATCGAGGATTGGTTCGTGTCGGGCGCAGCTGACGGATTCAACGTCATGCCGCCGATCCTGCCGACACAGTTCGCCGTCTTCACCGAGCAAGTCGTGCCGCTGCTGCGCAAGCGCGGCCTGTTCCGAAGCGAGTATCGCGACGGCACGCTGCGCGACAGGCTTGGCCTTGATCCGGTGCCGAGTCGTTTCGATAGCCCAAAGCAGCAGCAGCGCTCGGCGTAAAAACTGGCGTCCGAACAAAATTGGCGAAAACAACCCCATGCACAGTAGCCGACGCTTGTCGGATCAATGACTTGCGCGAGCGGGAATTCGCGCGTGACATCGCACCGGGCAAAGCCGTTTGACACGTCGGGCAAAACACCGGCATGATGCCATTATCGGGACACAGCGGGCCACAACCAGCCGCTCCGCAAAATCGGTCGAAAGCGGCGCTATCTCGTGGTGGTGGGACACCCCCGCGAACTTCCCAAGAGACCATTCGCGTTCCATCGGTTCCGCTGAAGCATAAAGGCTGGCAGCGGGCGGCCAACTCTCCGGAGTAGTCTGGATGCCAATGACGCCTCACGACGACCTCCTGCTCTGGCATGCTCTTCATCGCCTCGAAGTGAAATACTGGTACGACGTCGACTTCAACGATGGGCGCACGGCCCATGACTTCTTCACGCCGGACGGCGTGAAGATCGTGGGCCACAACCGATTTGAAGGACGTGAGGAGATCCGGGCATTTTATGAGTGGCGCGCCAGCCAAATCGGCGAGAAGGCGGTGGATCGACTGGCGATCAGCGGTGTGAAGGCGGTGCGTCACCTGATCACCAATCTGCACGTCGCGTCGAGCAGCGAACGCTCCGCGACCGTGCTTGGCATCGTCGTCTTCTACGGCGGCCTGACTTATCCATCCACGCGCCAGTCAAATCCTCCCATGATGGTGGCAGACCTGATCAATGAGTGCGTGCTCGACGAAGACAATGCGTGGCGGTTCAAATCACACACGCTCCAGCCCGTATTCATGAGTGCCGCGGCCCCTCCATCGATGGAGATCGATCCCCTTTTCCTGAAGGACACGTGAGATCTCCCTGGGGTACGCCACCGCTCCTGAGCGATCGCGTAGAACGGGTCCCACACCACCCAAGCATCAATCGTACCGCCGTTGAAGGCGGCGGTCGCGTCCGCTGGCGCCAGATAGGTCGGCACGATGTCCAAGGCCGTCCAGCATCTCGATCGCGTCGATGGCCAGCATAGCCGCGTTGCCGGTGCGCGGCGTATCGGGCGACAGGAAGCGTGTCCTGCCGAAGCCGCGCGTGGTGAGCGCGATTGCGCGCAATCCCGCATCGTTCAAGCTCGGGATGATCGCATCCCAAGTGGATGAATCGTCGGGCCAGCCGTGAAGAAGCAAAACCACCGGGGCGTCCCGGAGGCCGTCGTCCCGGTAGGCGATCTCGAGCAAACTGGTTTGAATCGTCGGCATCGTTGCCGTCCCTTTGCTCACTTGCCGCCGGTGACGTCGAGAAACGTGCCGGTGACGAAGGAAGCCTCGGCGCTTGCGAGCCACAGGATTGCCCGCGCAACCTCTTCGGGTTGACCGCCTCTGCCCATGGGGATCGAGTCCTTGACGCGATCCACCCGTCCCGGCTCTCCACCGCTGGCGTGCATGTCCGTGTAGATGTGCCCGGGGCGAACGCAGTTGACGCGTATTCCGTCCCGGGCGACTTCTTTTGCGAAACCGGTCGTGAAGGTCTCGAGCGCGCCCTTCGATGCGGCGTAGTCGACATATTCGCCTGGGCTGCCGAGCCGCGCTGATGCCGAGGAGATGTTAATCACGACGCCGCCCCGCCCGTTGTGACGATGAGACATCCGTTTCAAAGCGTGCTGCGAACAGAGGATAGGCCCGATCGAGTTGACAGCGAAGATACGCTGCATTCGCTCGAAATCGAGATCCTCCAGCCGAGATTGCCGCGCCAGCATCGCCGCGTTGTTCACCAATACGTCGATCCGGCCGAACTCCTGGTCGATCGCTGCAAACAATTGAGCGACTTGCTCAGGATCTGCACTATCGGCGCGCACGGTCAAAGCCCTGCGCCCTGCCGCTTCGACATCAGCTGCCACCGCAAGGGCGGCAGGTTCGTTCGCGACGTAACTGATCGCGACGTTGTAGCCCTGTGCGGCTGCAAGCCGCGCAGTCGCCGCGCCGACGCCACGACTTCCGCCCGTGATCAGGATGAGTGGCGCCTGCGAGATGGTATTCATGTAACGAACCTGCTGTTTGACGAAGGAAACTCATCTACCGACATTGGCTTTTGGCAAAACCCGCAAGCAACGGCGAGCCATCCATGACGCGGGCGAAGGCGAGCAGCGTCATTCCTCTTATCCGGACGGATGCGACTTGGTAGCGACTTCGACCTCGCTCAGGTGCCTCGAGAGTGCGATCATGAACGGGCAGATCGCCATCGCCGTCATCGCGGTCGCGATTGTTGCTGCCGCGGGTCCGAACCCGTCGCCGAGGAAGCCATAGAGAACAGGGGCCCCGGCGCCCGCGCCGATGGTGCCGGTATAGAACAAGGCAAATGCACGCTCGGTGCGATGCGGCGAGGTCAATTCGGGAACGGTGCCATACAGCACCGACGATGTGCCGTTGAGCATCACTCCCAACGCCGGCAGAAGCACAATGGCCGGGACAAGCGGCAGAAACAGGACGCCGAAAATCAGAAGAGCAGTAGCAATCTCGGTGAAGAGGACGGTCTGTCGTGTGCCGACCCTTTCGCCGAGCCAGCCGCAAGCGTACTTACCAGCAGCCCCACCGATGAAGACAAGCGCCAGAGCAAGACCTCTGGTAGGAAGCGTTGCTCCTTTCCCAATCAGAAGAAACGGCAAGAAAGTGAGGAATCCCATTCTGACCGCGCTATCGAGCATCCCGATCGCCAGCAGCCAATAAAAGCCACCCCGACCTCGACCCGCTTGGCGGGACCGTTCCTTCGAATCTGCTTCATGCCGCTTGCCGACGGCCGGCATCCACACAGCCATTGCGATGGATACTGCGATGCCGACGGCGGCAAGAGCGAATACGGCGTGTCGCCAGGCGGTGCTGACGAGCAGCACGGACAACAGCGCCGGGATTGCCGCTTTTCCGAGATCGCCCGTGAAATTGTAAACACCAAGTGGCCCGCGCGCAGCGCGTCCATAGGTGCGTGAGATTGCTGCGGAGGCCAGCGGGTGTTGGGTGCTCGAACCTGCGCCTGCCAACGCCAGCGCAGAGCTCAACCCAATGATGCCGCCGGAGCCACCTGCAAGAGCGTAGCCCAATGCCGAGAGTGCCGTGCCACAACAGAGAATGAATTTGGCGTCGATCCGCTCCGCCAGATACCCTGACGGGATCTGTAGAAAAGCCATGACGCCGGAATACAGGCCCCGAAAGATCGCGAGTACGCTGTAGCTGAGCGCGAATTCAGTCTGCCAGATCGGCAGTAGCACGTAGATCGCGTCGGTGAAGCCGTCGTGCAGGGCGTGATTGAGGCCGGTCAGTGCAAGCGTTCGCGCGGCACGTGTCCGCTTCTCGAGAGCCGCCGAGGGGGGAGCAAGGTGGATCATCCGAAGCGCTCTGGACGATTGTAGAAAATCTAAAGCTTGGCATGCCAGAAGCAGGGGTGGCGTGCGTCGCATCATCAAAATCATTGTGAACCAGGCTTGCGGCTGACACAAATCAGTAATATTTGGACTATGGGTTAGAATTTCTATTCATGGCCAATTTTGTCCCGCGACGTAGTCTGCCGCCGCTGAATTCGGTCCGCGCCTTCGAAGCTGCCGCCCGTCTCGGCAGTCTGAAGGAAGCGGCTGCCGAGCTCAGCGTGACCCATGGTGCCGTCAGTCAACAGATCCGTCTCCTGGAAGACTGGTTGGGTGCACCGGCGCTTTTTCGGCGCTCGGTCCGTCGGGTCGTGCTGACGCCTGCCGGTGCGGCGCTGCTGGCTGAGTTCGGACCGGCGCTCGATCGTATTTCGGCTGCCGTGCAGCAGCATCGAACCAGACGACATGACACGCCATCCATTGCGCTGCATGTGAACGCACTCGCGACCTTCAGTTTGCGCTGGCTGTTGCCACGGATGGGCGCTTTTCGTAAGGAGCATCCCGACATCGAGGTGCGTTTGAGTACATCGAACGAGACGATCGACGAACTGGCGGAGTCATTCGACGTCGTGATCAGAGGTGGACCAGATACCTTTCCTGGCCACACCTCTCGTTTCCTCTTCGGTGAGAGGCGGCTGCCGGTATGCAGTCCGACTATCCTGGATCAGGCTCCTCTGACCGGCGTCCGTGATTTGTCTCGCCATACGCTCCTTCACACCACTTCGATGCCCCGATTGTGGCGCGATTGGTTGGCCGAAGCCGGAGAGCCTGCCCTTCGCCCCGAAGCGTCTTTAAGCTTCGATCATTTCTACCTGACTATACAGGCGGCGATCGACGGGCTCGGAGTGGCGATGGGCCCAACCGCGTTGGTCGCTAACGACCTCGCAGCCGGGCGATTGACAACGCCATTTCCGGACATCAGCCTGCCGGCGCGAAGTTACTTCGCCTATCTGCCGGAAGCGCGGCGGACCGATCCACATATCGCAGTGTTCTGCGATTGGCTCGAGCAGCAGGGGCGCGATCTCATCAGCAACTAGGCTCCGAAACCCTTCACAGTTGCGGAAGTGGGCCGCTTCGCTGTAGGTTCAAGCATCCAGATGGAACCGAGAAAGCAATTACTTTTCGAATTGGCAAATCGCCTTATCGCGACGTCGCCAGATCGGACGGTCCGCGTCGCTATCGACGGCGTCGACGGGGCCGGAAAGACCACATTCGCCGATGAACTCGGAAGCTTCGTCTTGGCTAAAGGGCGCCCTGTCATTCGAGCATCAGTAGACGGGTTTCACAATCCCAAGGCCGATAGATACCAGCGAGGGCGGCATTCACCGGAAGGTTTTTTTGAGGACTCCTATAACTACTCAGCGCTGAAGCGATACCTGCTGGACCCACTAAGCCCCGGGGGTTCCCGTCGCTACCGCCGGGCATTCTTCGATCATGTGAGCGATGACATTGTGCCTGCCAATGATCTGGAGGCACCTCCGTCTTCCATCTTGCTGTTAGACGGCATCTTTCTGCATCGGCCCGAACTTCTCGCCCATTGGGACGCTTCAATCTTCCTCCGAACAGACTTTGCTGTGTCCGTTGCGCGGTGTGCTGTGCGAGATGGCTCATCCCCCGACCCTGCCGCTCCGTCGAACCGACGCTATGTTGAGGGGCAGCAACTTTACTTTCGTAGCTGCCAGCCGGAAACGAAGGCCACGATCTTAATCGATTACAACGACCTTTCAGCTCCCTCGATCATCAACTAAGCGGTTCGGGCGCGCGAGCCCTTTTCACGTCCACAGCACTGCACGTTAGGAGCGGCGTACTTCAAAGTAGGTTTTCCCTCCACGATGAAAGCCGGCGCCCTCGTAGAATCGCAGCGTCGTCTCCCGCTTCGAACCTGTCGCCAAATGGACCTTGTAGCAATCGGCTCGCACTGCAATATCGAGCGCGTGAGCAAGAACCCGTCGGCCAAGTCCCAACTTACGATACTGAGCGTGAGTGACCACATTTTCAATCACCCCATATGATCTACCGCCCCGAGAAAGGTTAGGCACGATTGCGAGAGTGCATGAAGATACGAGCAATTCTGCTGTTTGGGCCACGATCACCGTCACGAAGTTAGATCCAAGCAAAGTCGTCCAAACGTGTTCAGCTTTGGCGGCCTTTAGCGGAGGCTCATTCGGATGGAGGTGTTGGTAAAGGTTCAACACCTTGGGAAGATCGTGTTGCGTGGCAGATCGAATGATGGCTTCGTTCATTCAGTAAATCCTGGGATCGATAAGGCCAGGGACTTTAAGGGGGTAGTGATCAGCCGGCCAGTGTTTGCTGTAAAAGTCGATATCGAATTTGAGGTGATGAATTGAACATTCAAATTGATAGCCTGATAGCAGGTGCCGACCGCGCCGTTGGCGTGGCTGTCATCATTGATGTTTTCCGCGCCTTCACGACGGCCGCAGTTGCGCTTGCAAATGGGGCAACGAAGATCGTCATGGTTCGTGATGTCGAGGAGGCTCTCCGGTTGCGTGCCGCAGGCGTCGGAGAACTCTGCATGGGCGAGGTCGGGGGGCGAGCACCACCCGGCTTTGATCTCGGCAACTCCCCATTCGAGGTATCAGAGGCAGACCTCGAAGGCCGAACCATTATTCAGCGTACCAGTGCCGGCACGCAGGGCATCGTGGCCGCCAAGCGGGCGACCCGCCTCTATGCCGGATCGTTACTCACCGCTGGAGCGACCACACGCGCCATTCTTAGACAAGCACCCCCAGATGTAACGCTGGTGGCGATGGGTCTCGATGGCGCTCGGCGCTCAGACGAGGATGAACTCTGCGCCATTCATCTGCGCAACCTGTTACAGGGCCGACTTGGCAGTCCGTCTGGAACGCGCGACGTCATCCTGGCAGGGCCGCAGATCCCCGCCTTCCACGATCCGGCCAAGCCCCATTTGCATCCCGCCGACCTCGATATCGCTCTCGAAATCGACCGCTATGATTTTGCGGTGCTCATTTCCCGTGAGGGCGGCCGATTGATCGCGCGGAAAGAGCTGGTCTGATGGTCGCGTTTTAACGACGTCACCTATGGGTCGAAAGCGCTAGTCGAAAAGGGCGCGGCGTCGAAGTCCTCTGACGCCTCTACAGCAGATCCTATGCTGCTTCGGACCGCCTCACTCCGCCGCCAGACGCGGCGTGAAGGCCCCGCGCCAGCGCGCGGCCGGATGGCGCTCGTCGAGCCGGTCGTGCCCGAACAGCTTCTTGCGCAAGCTGCCCTTTGCATATTCGCGCTTGGCGAGGCCCCTCCGCTGCAGCTCGGGAAGCAGATGCGCATTGAATTCCTGATAGGAGCCCGGGATGGTCCAGTTGATCAAATTGACGCCGTCTATACCGGCCTGCTGCCATTCGGTGAGCGCATCCGCGATCTGCTCCGGCGTTCCGACCAGCCGCGGGTGGCGCTGGGCGACGAGGCGGCCGAGATCACCGACGGTCGGCTCGCGGCCGGGCTCGCGCTTGCGCAGCCATTCGATGTGGCTGCGACCACCATTGGTCTCGATATCCCTCAGCAGCGTCTCCGGCGGATACGGCCGGCCGTCATCCTGGGACACGCCGAGATTGGAATGGGCGAGGAAGCCGTCGATGCTGACATAGCTGTCGAGCTCGGCCTCCTTGCGCTTCGCTTCCTCCTCGGTGCTACCGATCACGAAGGCAAAACCCTGGAAGAATTTGATGTCGTCGCGCCGCCGCCCGGCGCGTTCGGCAAGGTCGCGCGTCTCCGTGATCAGCTCGGCGGCGGTGCGCGGGTTCGGCGTCGAAATGAACTGCGCCTCGGCGTTGCGCGCTGCGAAGGCCCGGCCGGCCGTTGACGATCCCGCCTGGAACAGCAGCGGCGTGCGCTGGGGCGATGGCGACGGCAGATGCGGCCCATCCACGCGGTAGCGCTTACCGACATGGTTGATCCGGTGGATCAGTCGGGCATCGGAGAAGATGCCGCGCGTGCGATCCTTCAGCAGCGCGCCGTCGTCCCACGAGCCTTCCCACAGCTTGAACACGACCTCGAGATATTCGTCCGCCCACTCATAACGCTCGTCATGCGCGGTCAGCCGGTCGAGCCCGAAATTGCGGGCGGCGCTCTCCTGGGTCGAGGTGACGATGTTCCAGGCCACGCGGCCCTTGCTGATATGGTCGAGTGTCGAGGCGCGACGCGCGAATTCGAACGGGTGGGCCTGCAGGACCGAACTCGTAAAGGCGAGACCGAGATGCTCTGTATTGACGGCGAGCGCGGAGAGCAGCACCGACGGATCATTGGTCGGGATCTGGAGGCCTTCGCGCGCATTCACCGTGTAGTCGCCGCCGACCGGTCCGTAGACCCCAACGACGTCGGCGAAGAAGATCGCGTCGAAGAGCCCGGCCTCCAGCGTTTTGGCCAGATCGATCCAGACGTTGACGTCCTCGAAGTCCGCCTGCCGCGCGTCGGGATGGCGCCACAGCCCGTGCTGGATATGCGAGACGGTGTTCATGACAAAGGCATTGAAATGCAGCGCACTCATGCGTGGGTCTCCTCGACGCGGCCAGACGGACGCCTGTCCGCCCCGCCGCGCACAAGACGTGGGACGGCGGCGACCAGACGTTTGGTGTATTCGGCGCGCGGATTGAGGAATATCTCATCCGCCTCGCCGCTTTCGACGACGCGGCCCTGGTTCATCACGAGCACCCGGTCGCTGATGTGGTGCACGACGCCGAGGTCATGCGAAATGAAGAGATAGCTGACGCCGAGCGTCGCCTTGAGATCGCCGAGCAGATCAAGCACCTGCGCCTGGATCGACACGTCGAGTGCGGATACCGGTTCGTCGCAGACGATCACGCGCGGCCGCGGCGCCACGGCGCGCGCGATCGCCAGCCGTTGGCGCTGCCCGCCGGACAGTTCGAGCGGCCGGCGGTGCGCGAGCGAAGCCGGAAAGCCCACCAGCGCGAACAGCTCGGCAATCCGGCCGCGCCGGTCGGGCTCGTCATCGGGCAGTGCGTCGTCCACGATCTGCGCCACCGTCCAGCGCGGGTCGAACGAGCTCAGCGGATCCTGGTAGACGATCGAGATAGCGCGCCGGTTGCCGCGGCGCTTGGTCTCCGGCAATGCACTCCAACTCTCTCCGAGCAATTCGACTACGCCTTCGTCCGGCGCCTCCAGCGCCATGGCAAGACGCGCCACGGTCGATTTGCCGGAACCGGATTCGCCGACAATTCCAAGCGTCTCGCCGCGGCGCAGTTCGAACGAGACGTCATCGACAGCGGTATGCTGGGTACCGTCCGGTCCCCTGAAGCGCTTCACCAGACCATCGGCCCGCAGCAGGACGTCAGGTGCCTGTCCGCCAGCGGAACGTTGCGCCTCGTGATCCACCTGGCTTGGATTGAATCGCGGCGTGGATGACGGCGCGAGCCGGCTGCCGCGTGAATGGGCCGACGGAATGGCGTCGATCAGCCGGCGCGTATAGTCGTGGCGCGGATCCCCGAAGATCTGCGCCGCGGGTCCGCGTTCGACCACTTCGCCGTCGCGCATGACCAGCACTTCGTCCGCCATGCGGGACACCACGGCGAGGTCATGGCTGATCAGGATCAGCGCCTTGCCGCGCGCGCGTGTCTCCTCGAGCAGCGCCAGCACTTGCGCCTGGATGGTCACGTCGAGCGCGGTGGTCGGCTCGTCGGCAATCAGGAGCCGCGGATCGAGCGAGAGCGCGGACGCGATCAGCGCGCGCTGGCGCTGGCCGCCGGAGAGCTGCTGCGGCAATTGGCGCGCTTTCAACTCCGGATCCGGTACGCCGACGAGCTTGAGCAGGTCGACGACGCGGCGCTCGCGCTCAGTGCGCGAACGCAGCTCGCCATGCAGGCGCAGGCCTTCGGCGATCTCCGCGCCGACCGGACGCAGCGGATCAAGCGACACCAGCGCATCCTGGAGCACGAAGCCGATGTCCTTTCCCCTGAAAGCCCGCCACGCCCGATTGCTCAGATTGTTGAGTTCGCGACCGGCGAAGGCCAGGCGATCTGCGTGAACTATGCCGCCGAGGCCTGGCAGGCCGACCAGGCTGCGCGCGGTCACACTCTTCCCCGAGCCGGACTCGCCGACGATGGCGAGACAACGCCCCTGCTCGAGCTTGAACGAGACTCCCTTTACGGCATCCACCTGGTGCGGCCCGCGACCGAACGACACTTTGAGGTTCTCGACCTCCAGCAGCGGGACGGCGGCTGAACCAACGGAACCATCGGCGGCGACGAATGCGGCCGGCGCGGGGATGATCGTCACAGCGCCCTCGCCCGTCCTTCGAGGCGTTGCTGCAAATAGCGGCCGATCGCCGTAACGGCCAGAGCAAAGACGATGATCGCGAGCCCCGGCATCACCTCGAGCCACCACGCACGCGTCACATATTGACGGCCCCCGTCGAGCAGCGCGCCCCATTCCGGCGATGGCGGCGCAACGCCGAGCCCGAGAAACGCCAGGCTCGAAGCCCATACGATCGACTGCCCCAGCCCAAGCGTGATCATCGCAACCAGCGGCCGCATAGCGTTCGGAAAGATATGGCGGCGCACGATACGCCAGTAGGAGTGGCCGAGCGCACGCGCCGCTTCGACGTAGCCTGCGTGCTTCACGGTCAGGAACTGGCCGCGGATCATCCGTGCATAGCCCGGCGCGGTGCCTACGCCGACGGCGATGATGAGTGTCGTCGTCGTCGCCTCGAACACCGTGATCAGCAGCAGGCCGAGAAACAGATTGGGAAAGGCGAACAGCACTTCGAGGAAGCGGCTGATCGTGCCGTCCACGGCACCACCGGCGAGTCCTGCCGAGACGCCGAAGATCAAGGCGAGCGTCATGCTCAGCGTCGTGGCGCCGACGCCGATCGCAAGCGACTGGCGTGTGCCTTCGATCACGCGCGAATAGAGATCGCGGCCGGACTGGTCGGTGCCAAACAGATGCGCGAACGACGGCGACTGGAGCGTGGCGTTGAGATCGGTGCGGAACGGCGCATGGGTCTGAAGCAGCGTCGGCGCCAGCGCTGCAAGGACATAAAGAAGGATGATCGCGGCCGCCAGATAGACGCTGCTGGGCACACTGCGGGCGAGCACGGTGACATTGGCAACGCCACGCCATAGCTGGGACGGCAGGAATGCGCGGTCGGAAATGAAGTCACTTGTGCTGGTCATGTCACTTCAGCCGCGGATCGATGATGGGATAAGCGAGATCGACGAGCTGATTGGCGATGATGTACATGCCGGCCGACGCGACGATGATCCCGGTGACGAGCGGGACATCCCGGGCGGAGGTCGCCGTCACCAGCAGTCCACCGAGACCCGGCCTCGCAAACACAGTCTCGATCACGGCCGCGCCCGAAAACAGTGCGCCGAGCGCCCACCCGGACAATGTGATGCCCGGCAGCACCGCATGGCGCAGCACGTGAAACAATCTGACGCTGAGATCGCTCATGCCGCGCATTCTCGCCGAGGTCACGAAGGGTTGGTCGAGAACGCGCGAAAACTCCTCGCGGATGATCTGGCCGATGAAGCCCGAGAGCGGGATCGCGAGCGCAAGCGCCGGCAGCACGAGGCCAATCGGTCCGGTGCCGCTCTCAACCGGCAGCCACCGCAGCTTCAGGGCAAACACCACCAGCAGGATCGTGCCGATCCAATACGGAGGCGACACGGCGGCCGCAATCTGAAAGGACGCGACTGCGCGCGAGAACGGGTCGCGCCGGCCGGCGGTCGGTACCGTCAAAAGGATTGCGATGATCCAGGCCAAGGCAAGTGCCGACAGCGTGAGTTCGATCGTCGGCGGGACCTGCTCGATGATGATGGACAGCACCGGCCGGTGCGCCTGATAGGATTCGCCGAGATCGCCACGCGCCAGGCCGCCGAGATAGCGCAGATATTGCACGGCTACCGGCGCATCGAAGCCGTATTTCGCATTGACCTTCGCGAGCTCGGCCGCGGTCGGTTGGGTGAAAGTCCCCGCCGCGACGTTGAGCATGAGCTCGGCACGGTCACCGGGCAGCAGCGCCTGAATACAGAACGTGAAGCTCGCCACCGCCCAGAATACGGCGATCGCCCCCACCAAGCGGCGCGCCACGCGGCCGGGCCTGCTCCCCCAGGCACTGGCGGCGCTTGCCGGGCGTTCGTGAATGCTCGCGCTCATTTCTCGAAATACGCGTCGTGAAACACCGGCTCGCTGACAGGGCTCGAGATCCAGACATCCCTGAGCTTGCGCTGGCTCGCGATCGACACGGTCAGCGGAAACAATCCCACCACCGCAGCATTGTCGACGATGATACGTTGAGCAGCCTCGTAGAGCGGAAGGCGCGCCTTGTCGTCAAAGGTCCGGTCCGCCTGCTCGACCAGATTCCAGAGCTCCGGCGGCTGGAAACGCGAGGCATTGTTGGCGTTGACGACCCCGTTCTGATCCGGTCGCCAGGAGATTTTCAGGATCTCGGCCGAAGATGCCACCCAATAGGCCGGCTGCGCTTCGTAGTCGTCGATTCCGCGCCCTTTGCCGGCGAACCAATCCGCCTGCGGGATCGGCTTCAGCACAACGTCGAAACCGGCGGCGCGCGCCTGGTCCTGCAATATCTGGAGCACCACGATGCCGTCGCTCGAGATCAGCGAGCCGCCGGCATAGAGCAACCGCACCGTCAGCCGCTTGCCGTCTTTGGTGCGGATGCCGTCGCGGGTCCGGTCCGTCCAGCCGGCTTCGTCGAGCAGGCGGTTGGCGGCATCGGGATCATAGGCGTAGGAGCCGGCAAGTTCCTTGAGATGTTCCGGCGTGCTGATGCTAAGCGCGCCGTTGCCGTTGAACGGGATCGAGCCGTGAAAGGCCACCTCGACCGCCTTGCCACGCTCGGACACCTCCGCGAAGGCGCGCCGCACCCGGACATCGTCGAACGGCGGACGGGCTGTGTTGAGCTGGAGCCGCGTCGGCGTTCCGCCGGTGATGTCCTGGATGACGGTGAAGCGCTTCTGCGCCTCCGCCCAATCCACCGCCGGAACATCGTAGATCGCGTCGGACTCCCCGTTCGCCAGCGAGCCGTAGCGCACGGTGTTGTCCTTCAGGAATTTCCAGACGATACCGTCAACATAGGCCGGCCCCTGGTGCTTCGCCGTGGCCGGCGCGGAATTGTAGTTCGGATTGCGCTTGAGGATCACGTTCTGGCCGCGGTTCCAGGCCTCGACGTAAAAGGGCCCCGAGCCGACCGGCTTTTCGCACAAGGCTTGCGGTCCAAGTTCAAGCGCGGTGGGCGACAGGATGCCGAAGAAGTAGGTCGACAGCACGGTCAGAAACGGCTGATACGGCCGGCTCAGCTCGATCTTCAGGGTCAGAGGCTCCGGCGCGGTGACGCTGCGGATATATTCGCCGATATAGAGCTTTCCATTGCGATTGACCTTGTCGGGATCGTTCGACAGCCAGCGGTCGAAATTGGTGACGATCGCCTTGGCATCGAGGACAGTGCCGTCGTGGAAGGTCACGCCAGGCTTGATCTTGAAGACGTAGGTGAGATTGTCCTCCGAGATCGTCCAATCCGTCGCGAGCCACGGCACGATGCGACCATCATGCGCGCGCGCCACCAGATTGTCGGCATATTGGCGCTGGATGTAGCCGGCCTGCACCCAGCCGGCATAAAGGCAACCCGGCTCCTGATAATGACCGTAGCGGATGATGCCGCCGCGCTTGTTGTCCTCCGCCGCATGCGCAGGAGCAATTGCCCGGCAGAGGCCCGCGGCAAAGACCATGCCGAGCGCGGCGACGCGCATGCGCCGCGTCCGCTCGCCAATCGACAATGCGGAAACATAAGCGAACGACTTCATCCAACAGGACTCCAGAAAACAGGGAATTGACAAACGCACGACTGCGCCCGCAGGCGCGCCGGCTTCTCTCAGGGCCGCCGCCTAGAACACGCCATCATATTCCAGCGTGACGCGATGAATACGGCGGGGAGCCTTGCCATAGTCGCGAAGCGCGTAGTGCTGGACCTGCCTGTTGTCCCAGATCGCGACGTCACCCTCCTGCCACTCGAAACGGGCCTGGATTTCAGGCGTCTTGATCAGGTCGTAGAGGTAGTTCAGCAGGCTCTGGCTCGCGGTCTTGGACACTCCGAGCAGATGGCTGGTGTGCGCCTCGTTGACGAAGATGAGTTTGCGGCCGGTTTCCGGATGCGTCTTGACGACGGGGACTTCGATCGGCGGAAACCTCGAATTGGCCTCGTGGACTCGCGCCAACCCCTCCTCGGCCGTCTCCCGATGTCCCGCCGCATAGCCCGAGAGGAGATCCGACAGCGCGGCCTTCTTCGGCGAAGCCACGAAAGTGTTGACCGCAGTCAGCTTCTCGAAATAGCGGGCGAGATCGGGATCGAGCAGATCATAGGCCGCCGACGACGAGGCCCAGATCGTGTCCCCGGCGCTGCCGGCTGGAACCTGCTTGATGTGCAACACCGTCGCCTTGGGCGGCTCGCGCTGCCAGGAGACGTCAACGTGCCAATTGTCGGTGCCGCCCGACTTCGTGTGCTCATCGTGCGCAATGACCTCGATCTCGGGAAACGCGCTCACCGACGGGAGGTAGATGTTCTTGCGGATCGGCTTGCCGAAGATGCTCGCGAGCTCGACATGCTGGGCATCGTTCAATGCCTGATTGCGGATGAAGATAACGCCGTGCTCGACCAGTGCACGATTCAGATCCTGCCTGTTACGATCGCTGAGCGGTGTCGTCAGATCGACATTCTCGATCACCGCACCGATCAGCGGCTTGTAGCGGCGAATGGAGAGATTCTGATGTGGCTCTGTCGTCTCTGCAACAGGCTTCTCCAACACAATGGCCATCCCGCGGTCCTCCCATAAATCTGCAACGAGCGCGAAATCGTCGAGCCGCATAGACATCAAGTCAAGCTCGCCCGGAAAATAAGTAAACTCTCGTCGCGCAGCGTCGATCAGCATCGGATCCATATTTTCGTGACGAAGGACGCGAACAATTTGTCCTACACTCTGATCCGCCAAGGGACATGAGATCGCGACAAAGTCGCCGTCGTTCCGATGCTCCGCCGCTCCGGACAGGAGAAGTGATGTGCCCCCTCCGCAGCTTGCATCGCTCAACGCGACGTGAAACTAAGGGGGCCTTCCTTCGCTCGCGTCAGGTCCCATGCAATCACTGTCCAAAGCAGATCGTTCGGCATTCCGCAGAGTCCGCTTCGTTCTGACCGACATGGACGAGACGCTCACTTTCGGTGGACGTCTTGGGGCACAGACCTATTTGGCACTCGAGCGGCTGCAACAGGCTGGAGTGAGGGTCATTCCGGTGACTGCCGCCCCCGCCGGCTGGTGCGATCAGATGGCACGGATGTGGCCCGTCGACGGCGTCATTGGCGAGAATGGAGGATTCTTCTTCCGGCGCCGCGATCATGACGAAGGACTGGAGCGCAGCTTCTGGCATCCGGTGGAGCATCTGCAATCAGTCGCGGATCGGCTCGCCGAAATCGGTACGCAAGTTCGCGCGGCCGTTTCCGGCGCAACCCTTGCAGAAGACCAGCCGTTTCGCCTGACAAGTGTAGCATTCGTCCAGCCCGACAGATCGACCACACGCGAGGCCATCGTTGCCGCATTGCGCGATGGCGGCGCCAACGTCACCGTGAACAATCTCTGGGTGCTCGGCTGGCTCGGAGGTTACGATAAGCTCTTGATGACCAAACGCGTTTTTGCTGACGTCTACGGCATCGATATCGCCCGTGAACGCGACGACGTTCTCTATATCGGGGACTCTACCAACGATGCACCGATGTTCGACTTCTTCCGCCATACTGTGGGCGTCAGCACCGTGGTGCGCTACCTCAAGGACATTCCTATGCCTCCAGCCTGGATTACAGAGGGGCCAGGCGGTGCCGGCTTTATCGAAGCGGCCAACGCGGTGATTGCATCGCGAAACGGCCTATAGATCTGCAAAGGCAAGAGCCGGCATCCGTCGATGCGCTATGCGATCGATGGCGTCAGCGTAGGACGTCACTTTTGCATCAATCTAGGGCAGAACACTGGCGCGCGCATGTTGTCCAGCACGGCATTCTTCCGGGTCGCGACTGTTTCGAATTTTTGCCTACCGCATGTTCAAAATAGAAAATTGACCCTCAGGATGAACACGCAATAGCGTGCATTGGATAATGCTCGTCTCTCCCGGAAGATTTCGACCTTCATGATTCATGCCTCTCTCCATCGCGCGACCCCTACCACGATCGATTGGCTTTCGGTCGCCGAACAGGTGGCACGTCGCCTTCGTGAGACGGCGGTCGCACGCGAGCAAGCTGCTGCGTCCCCACGGGCTGAGCTGTCCTGGCTGCGGGACGCCGGCCTTTTGACATTGCTAAACCCGGTCGAGGCTGGAGGCGGCGGCGCCACATTCGCGGATGCCTTTCGGGTGGTGCGAGTGTTTGCTCGCGCCGATACTTCAATCGCGCAGATTTTGAGCTATCACTATCTTCTCTCGCATAGCGCGTTCTGGCGTTCCGGCGCGGAGCAACGCAATCGGCTGGTCCGGCAGTCGGTCGCGCAACAATGGTTCTGGGGCGGAGCGTCGAATCCCCGCGACGCGCTCACGGTCCTCACCGCTGACGGCGATGGATTCCGCCTCAATGGCCGTAAGACCTTTGCGTCGAACGCATCGTTGGCCGACCGGATCACGCTGCGCGCGGCATTCGGCGAGGCGATCGTCTTGATCGCCCTCCCCGGCCAAAGCGAAGGAACCGTGCACGGCAACGACTGGGACGCGTTCGGTCAGAGATTGACCGAAAGCGGCAGCATCGAATTCCACAATGTGCGCGTCGATCGCGACGACATTCTGGGCACGTTCCCGCCAAAGCCGGACGAGCCGTTGCCCGCGCTGGTCAATTTGGTGGTTCCGATCCATCAATTGTTGTTCGTGAATTTTTATCTGGGGACCGCCGAAGGCGCGCTCACGGAGGCTGCAGAGTACGTGCGTAGGCAGGGCAAGCCGTGGCAGACGTCCGGCGTCGAGCGTGCCAGCGACGATCCCTACGTCCTCGAACTCTACGGCAATCTGCAATCCGACGTCCGCGCGAGCATCGCGCTGGCGGAACAGGCGGCCGCCGAAATCGAGAGCGCTCTTTTACGCGGCGCCTCTCTGACGTCGGAGCAGCGCTCGGCAGCAGCTGCCGTGGTCTATGCCGCCAAGGTCAACAGCACGCGTGTCGCACTCGACGTCACCTCGCGCGTCTTCGAGCTGATGGGTGCACGATCGACTTCGGCCCGATTCGGCTTCGATCGCTTCTGGCGCAATGTTCGAACCCACACGCTGCACGATCCCGTCGCCTACAAGGCGCGAGAGGTCGGCAACTTCGCGATCAACGGGACGATCACCCCGGACCCGCTCTACACGTGAAAAGGCACCTCCGGGAGGCGCAATTGCATCATCGCCTGCGTGCTGTCGACGACAAATCCGCTACGATCCACGCCATCTGGCGATCCCTGCAGATTGAAGCGGCCGAACTGGCTCGCACCGAGCACGCACTCTCGGTCCTCGTAGACAAGCATGTCTGCGCACATGCCCGTTTCGAAGACGCTTTGACGGCCTGCATCGTCGGCAGCCTCGCCGATCCGCCTTTGCCGCCATCCTTTCTGTCGACCACAATTGCGCAGATAGTCGAGGACGACGACGATATCGCGCTGGCGGCTGCGCTCGATCTCGCCGCCATTGTCGAGCGCGACCCGGCTGCAGACGGCGTGTTGAGACCATTTCTGTTCTACCCCGGATTTCGCGCTCTGCAGACCTACCGCGCGGCACATCATCTCTGGGCCCACGGCAAGCGCGACATGGCGTTGCTATTCCAGAGCATCGCATCAAGACGATTTTCGATCGATATTCATCCGGCGGCCTCGATCGGAACCGGCATCTTCATCGACCATGGCTTCGGCGTGGTGATCGGAGAAACGGCCGTGCTCGAGAACAACATCTCGATGCTCCACGAGGTCACGATCGGCGGCACCGGCAAGCGCGCAGGCCGGCGACACGCGCATATCCGCGAGGGCGTGCTCCTGGCCGCCGGCGCGACCATTCTCGGCGACATCGAAGTCGGTGCCGCTGCGAAGGTGGGGGCCGGAAGCCTGGTAATCAATTCGGTCGCGGCGCGGTCCACGGTTGTCGGCGTCCCCTCGATCGCGGTCGGAACGGCCAGCGAAGATATTCCGGCCTTCGCGATGGACCAGGGCTTGCCGGGCTGAACGGCGAGGCTGTCAGTCTGGCCTGAGCGGCACCAAGCGGTTATGGTTTCGAGCGTCTCGTCACGCCGAAGAGCAGCACTCCGTGCATGTCGTCTGAAAGGAAAGTCCGCGCCGCCATGACCGTTCAACCGCTCGCGACGATTAAGAGCTACCACGCCCATGTCTATTTCGACGGCCCCGAGCAGCGTCACGCCGCCGAGATCCTGCGCGAGCAGATTGCCCAGCGCTTGCCGGTTCTGCTCGGGCGCTGGCATGATCGGCTGGTCGGACCGCATACCAGACCAATGTATCAGGTAGCGTTCGCGGTCGCTGAATTTCCGCGATTTGTGCCCTGGCTCATGATCAACCGGCGCGGCCTGGCCGTGCTCATCCATCCCGACACGGGACATCCGCGATCCGACCACGTGACCCATGCGATGTGGCTGGGCGAGATACTCGCGCTCAACGCTGAACCTCTATCAGAGCGGGCCGAGCCGGTGTCCGAGATTACCCCGAACACGCAGCCGACCATGGCTCCTTGATGACCGTGGCCACGAGCAAGCCCGACGCCTCAACGCGGAGCGATGCGGGGTGGGCGTTCCATCGACTAGCGCGTGGCTGCAGCCGAGACCGGCGACTGCTCGCTCTCCCACGGGAACGAAATGACGTTGCCATAATATGTCTTGAGGATCTGCTTGACTTCGGGTGTCGTCTGATAGATCTGGATGAACTGCGCGATCCGCGGATCCTTGACGCGGTCGGGACGGGCGACGAAACGCAGCGCATAGAGATCGTTCGGCTTCTCCAGGACAATCGGGGTGTTGGGATCTAGACCGCCCAGCTTGGCGAAGGCGGGATAGGTCACGGCTGCGTCGACGTCGTCCAATGCGCGGGAGATCTGCGGACCATCCACCTGAACGATTTTCAGCTTCCTGGGATTCTCCACGATGTCTGCGATCGTGGCACGGTAGCCGACCTCCGGCTTGAGCTTGAGCTGACCGGCCTCCTGCAACAGCGACAAGGCCCGGCCCGTATTGATGACGTCGTTGGCGATAGCGATCGTCGCATTGTCCTTCAACTCGGCGAGACTCTTGATCTTCTTGGAATAGATGCCGTTCGTCGTGGAATAGCCGAGACCGACCGCGACGATCTTGTAGCCTGCCTTCTGGATCGAATCTTCGAGAAACGGCTGATGCTGAAAGTAATTCAGATCGAGATCGCCGTGGGAGACGGCGATGTTGGGCGTGGACCAGTCGCTGAACTCGACGATCTTGACGTCGAGCCCCTGCTCCTTCGCCTTGGCGACGACGATGTCGAGCGCTCCGTTCGTCGGCATTGTCGCGACCCCGACCGAAAGCGACGCTGCAAGGACCCCGGTCGCGGTGCATCCGAGGATTGCGCACGCGAGCATCAATTTACGGGCGAGAGCGCGAGCATTGGGAACGAAGATCGACGAATTCATGATTGAGCCTGCCGTGTATTTCTTGAAGAGAGACGGCGATCATGCGGATGAATTCGTCTCTGCACAATGAAACGGTAAACCAAAGTTCGACGCGCCCGCGAAAGAAGCCCTCGCCTGCAAATGTCTGGGCAGCGGCATCCTTTCGTTCTATTTCGTTCTGCTAGATCTGGTGAGCGTCCCGGCTCGTTGGTCGCTGGACCCCGTTCAAATGCCGCGTGTCACGCTGAGACTCATCGTATCAATTTCGAGTTGCCGTCTCGGAAGACTTCAGCCTTTCGGGCGGCGCACGTGGCGTATGATGGTCATGCCAGCCAGGCCGATCAGCAACACGCCCACCTGGAACA
Source organism: Bradyrhizobium sp. 61 (assembly GCF_023073075.1). Lineage (NCBI taxonomy): Bacteria > Pseudomonadati > Pseudomonadota > Alphaproteobacteria > Hyphomicrobiales > Nitrobacteraceae > Bradyrhizobium > Bradyrhizobium sp. 61. Next base: position 109,795 of record NZ_JADPIU010000011.1, read on the forward strand.
AGCCAATCACTGCCGTCTTCGGGCTGATTTCCAGGCGAATGTCTTCCCATATGCGAATGGCGATGGTGGTGCCGCGCGGCGTGCTCAGGAACAGGCTGATGATGAGGTCGTCAAAGCCGGCAAGGAAGGCAAAAAGAAACGCGCCGGCAAAAGACGCCGCCAGGATCGGCACGGTGATCGTCGCAAGGGCGGTCAGCGGCGATGCTCCCAGGTTCACCGCCGCACGTTCCAGGTTGGTGTCGAACCGACCCAACGCCGATACGAGGATGATCACCACGTAGGGCAGGCCGATCACCGTGTACGCCAGCCAGAAGCTGGCGGCCCGGCCGTTCATGCCGATAGCGACCGCGGCGAAGAAGAACCCGAGACCGATGATGATATGCGGCAAAATCATCGGCGACACTGCGAGCAGCCACAGCAGCCGCCGCCCCCGGAAACGGCCTCGGGTCAACGCAAGCGCATAGGGCGTGCCGATAGCGAGGCAGGTCAACGCCGCCGCTCCCGCAACGCGCAGGCTGAACCACAGGGAATCGAGCCATTGCCCGTCGTGGACAAAGGCCTGCACCCAACGCCAGGAATAGCCGGGCGGAGGGAATGTGAGATAAGGGGCATTACTGAAGGCGATCAAGAGCACGACGACCATCGGCGCCAGCAGAAAGACAAGCAAAGCGATCGCTGCAACCGGCAGAAACCGCGCCAGTACCCATGCCCCGGCCTCCGCGAGCTCAATCAAGAGCCTCGGTGCGGACAATCCCAAGCCTATTCCCGCACGACGGTGCTGTGAGTTGCCCGACGCATTCTCCTCGGGCAACGGCACGATCTGCCGGCGAAAGACGACCAGGCCACTTCCAACCAGAAGCAACAGCAACCACGCCAAGGCGGCGGCAACATCGAACTCCGCCAACGACGAGACGCGGACCTCGATGGCCTGAGCCATGAGGTAATTCCCGGGCGCGCCGAGCAATGCAGGCGTGATGTAGAAGCCGACCGCGCTGAGAAACACCAGCGCAGCACCCGCGACAACGCCCGGTATCGACAATGGAAGGAACACGGTGACGAACACGCTGACGGCTCCGCCGCCCAGGCTTTGCGCCGCCAGAAGCAGCGACGGTGCGATTTGCCGCATGCCCGCATAGATCGGGAGCACGGCCAACGGCAGCAGAATATGCACCATGCCAATGATGCTGCCCGTGCTGCTGAACACCAGCGGCAGCGGAGTCTCTATCAGCCCCAGCGCCAGCAATGTGTGATTGATCAGCCCGTCACCGCCCAGGATGACGATCCAGGCATAGGAGCGGATCAGCACGCTGGTCAGATAGGGCACCATCACCAGCGCCATGACCGACCTTGCCCAGCTACGCGCCCGCGTGGCGGCCCAGTGGGCCAGCAGATAGCCTGCCACCACGCAGATCGCCGTGACGATGCCGGCGATCGACAAGGTCCGCAGCAATATCCGGAGGAACGTGAGAGAGGATAGGACCTCGACATAGGCACCCAGACTCAGATGCCCGGCTCTGTGCAGGCTGGTCCAGGCGATGGCGGCCATCGGCGCCAGGTAGCCGATGGCGAGAACGACCAACACCGGTAGCAGGAGGCCGAGCCTCCGTGTCGCGATGCCTGCCATCACGCAGCCTTCAGCGCGTAGCCACCCAGCGTTCCCATTCGGCGACGGCGCGGCGCAACCCGGTCTGTCCCGTGCCGTCCGTGGCGTTCCAGAACGTATAGTCCTGCACGATCTGTTTGCCCTTCACCGCCGGCGCGGTCGGCAGCAATTTCGCGCGCTCCGCCGGAATATGGTTAAACGCCAGCGAATTTGTCGGTCCGTAGGTGATCAGCTCTGAAAACCGTGCCTGCGGTTCGGGACGGCTCATAAAGGCGATGTACTTCTGCGCATTCTCCACATTGGCCGTGCCTTTCGGGATCGCCCAGGCGGACCATTGCAAGATGCCCTGGTTCCAGCTCTTGCCGATGCTGGCCCCCTGATCATTCGCGCCATCGATCCGCCCGTTCCACGCGCTGCCGAGGCTGGCTTGCTTGTCCACCTGCAACTGCACGGACTCCGCGCCGTTACTCCAAAATTTCACCACGTCAGCGCGCAACCGATCGAGGCTCTTGAGCGCTCGCGGCCAATCGATGGGATAGAGACTCTCAGGCGGTACACCATCGGCCAGCAGTGCGATCTCGTAGGTGGCGCCATCTGCGGCATTCGTCCCGGCCGCCAGCGTGCGCTTGCCCGGGAACGTGCGCACATCCCAGATGTCGGCCCAGCTCTGCGGCGCCTGCGCAGCGTGACGCTTCTCGTCATAGGCGATCAGCATCGAATAGAGCATGGCCGGCGCATAGGTACGGCTCGCGGCCACCACATCGAAACCGGCACGATCCTTCTCCGACCAGAGCGCGTAGTCCAGCGGCAGCAGCAGCCCGTCCTGATCGAAGGCCCCCAATGCGCCGCCGGAGATGTTGGTGACATCATGCTTTGGCGCTCCGGCCAAAATCGCGGCGCGCTGAACGCCGGCGTTCACGCCAGGCTGGTGAATCACCTTGATGCCGGTTTCGGCTTCGAACGGTTCGGAAAATGCCTTGCGCTGGGCCGCTCCCATGCTGCCACCGCCGTCGTACACGACGACGGAACCGCTTCCTCGCAGACTGGTCTGCGCAATCGCGGGGCGAGCGAGACCGCTCGCGGCGAGAGCCGTGGCGGCGAGCAGGTGGCGGCGCGTCAAATCAATCGTCATTGTTTGTGTTCCTGAGGATGGAGGGATGAGAGCGGGCATCGAAGAGGCGAACCATGCCCGGGTGAAAACGCAGGCGCGCTATCTCGCCCGTCTGCCAAAGCCGCGGACCGGCCGGCATATCGACCGTGATGCGATGTCCGGCAGCCTCCACCAGCACGGATTGCGAGGCTCCGCCGAACGCGACCTCGATCACCCGGCAGGCTTCGCCGTCCGCATCCGGTGCAAGGATCTCGATATGTTCAGGCCGCACTCCGGCACAACAGCGCCCGGCCGTACGCCGGCCGTCCGCCGCCAGAGCCGGCCCCAGGACGGTGGCAAATCCCGCGACCCGCGCCGGATCGGCTTCCGCCAAGGGCAGGAAATTGGTGCGTCCGATGAAATCCGCCACGAACGCATCGGCTGGATTTCTGTACAGATCGACCGGCGTGCCGAGCTGGCGCAAGCGCCCCTTATCCAGCAGGGCGACACGATCCGCCATTGAAAGAGCTTCCTCCTGGTCATGCGTCACCAGGATGATGGTGGTCCCCAGAGCACGATGCAGCAGCTTCAGCTCCATCTGCATGTGCTGGCGCAGCTTCTTGTCCAGCGCGCTCATCGGCTCGTCCATCAGCAGCACGGAAGGGCGGAAGATCAGCGCCCGGCCGAGCGCGACCCTTTGCTGCTGGCCGCCCGAGAGCTGATCCACCCCCCGACCGCCAAGCCCATCGAGCTTGATCAGCTGCAAAATCTCCTCGACGCGCGCGATGATTTCGGACCGCCCCACGCCGCGGCGACGCAGCGGATAAGCCAGGTTTTCCGCCACCGTCATGTGGGGAAACAGCGCGTAGCGCTGGAACACCATCCCGATGTCGCGGCGGTGCGGCGGCAGTCCGCTGATCTCACGCCCTCCGATCAGGATGCGGCCGGTATCCGGGCGCTCGAAGCCCGCGATCGTCATCAGCACTGTCGTCTTGCCGGACCCGGAGGGTCCGAGCAGCGCCAGAAACTCACCGGGGCGCACGTCCAGCGACACATCGTCGAGCGCGACCACGTCGCCGAAGCGCTTTGCCAACGCCTGAATCTCGACTGCAGCCCCCGTTGCCATGCTCGAGCCGTTCAGCCGCTGACCGGCAGGTCGTGATCCAACGCGGATAACCGTTCGGGTTCATTGTCAGTGACGATGAATGTCTCACCGAGGCACATCGCCAGCCGCGTTGCGGCATCAAGCTGAATCATGTGCAGGAACACGACCATGCCGGCCTCCAGCGGCACAGGGTTGCCGGTATAGACCATCGGCCATTCCATCCAGGTGGGCGGATAAGCGGCTCCAAGGCTATAGCCGCATGCGTTCAATCGCGCATTCCGAAACCCGTGGCGGTCCAGCACGCTGGCATGCGCGTCGAACAGGTCGCCATACGTGAAGCCAGGACGCAACTTCTGCCGGCAGGTTTCCAGGGCCTCCACATTGGCCGCATGCATCCGCCGCTGCACCGGTGAGGCCGCGCCCGTGACCGCGGTGCGCATCAGCGCGACGTGGTAGTGGCGATAAGCCGCGGCGAACTCGATGTTCACCTGATCGACCGGCGCAATGGTGCCCTTGCCGGTAAAGTAGCGGCACAGCAGCGCGTTCTCACCAGCGCCGCAGACGAAACGACCCGCCGCCGGGTCACCTCCCTGCCGAATGATCGTGCCATAGAGCTCTGCAACGATTGCTGATTCCGAATTACCCGGGATGCAGGCAGCGGATGCGGCACGCCACGCGGCGTCCGCCAGGCGGCCGGCTTCGCGGACATAGACAAGTTCGGCCGGCGACTTCACCACGCGTAAGCCAGCGACGAGCTCGGATGCGTCCTCCAACACGGCGTGGCCGGCGAACGCTGCATCCAGCAGCTTGCCACGCTGTGCATTGAGCGAGGCGGAAGCATATTCGACACCGATGCGATCAGCAGGCCGGACACGATCGGCCACCGTCTGGAGCAGCGTCTCAGCAGGGTTGGCGCCAGCGGCATCCACCCATACACGCACATCCGCAATGATCGACGTCAGCCGCGCCTGCAGGATGTCGGACGAACGGGTCAGCAGCACCATGTCGCCATCGACCCCGAGCCACAGGCACTGGAATTGCGAGTAGCCCGCCGTATCGTAACCGGTCAGCCAGTACATGCTCTCCTGCCGGAATAGCAACAATCCCTGCAGTCCCAGTTCACGCATCCGGGCGATCGTACGGTCGATGCGGGTGCGGTATTCGTCTCGCGTGAAATGCAGAGCCATCGTCAAATCCAACTGGCATCCGGAATGATGCTTGCCGAATTGAGACTAGATGATTGCGCAATGCGAAATGAATGGATTAATCTTTGACATATGAATTCTATTCAGTTCCTGGACCGCCGCCTCCCGTTCATCGCCCTGCGCAGCTTCGAAAGCTTTGCGCGGCTAGGCGATGTTGCGGCTGCGGCGGATGAACTCGGAATCACGCCATCGGCCGTCAGCCACCAACTCAGTGCGCTACAAACTTTCCTGAAGATCCAGCTGACGGAGCGCCAGGGACGACGGTTGGCCCTGACCGCGGACGGGCGTCGCTACTTCGAAGCGGTAAGCCCGGCTTTCAGCCTGTTGCTGACATCAACGACGCAGCTGCGCCAGAGCAAGTTGCAGCGGCGCATCACAATCAGCGCCCTGCCGCTGCTGGCGACGGGTTGGCTGATGCCACGTCTGGCTGGCTTTCTGACACGGCATCCCGGTGTCGATATCCAGGTGCAGTATACCCGGTACCGCAACTATTCCAGCGACGCAGCCGATCTGTCTCTGCGTTTCGGAGACGGCAACTGGCACGGCTACAATAGCGAAAAGCTGTTGTCGGGCACCGCTTTTCCTGTTTGCAGTCCAGCTCTTCTAAAGCGTTATGGACAGTTCCGGCGCCCGGCGGATTTCCTGGCCGCACCGCTGGTGCACGATGGCTCAACAGAACAGTGGGCTAGATGGCTCGCCAAGGCCGGGATTGCCACGACGACACCTCTGACCGGCATGGTGTGCGAAGACGGAATGCTGACCCGGGCGGCGATGCTCAATGGCCTCGGTATCGCCTTGACCCGGCCATTGCTGCTTGAGCAGGAGATTACCGCGGGAAATCTGTTGGTTCTTTCGGATCTCGGCGTGGGAAGCGGTGAGGACTACTATCTTTGCACACGCGACGACCGCGAAGTGCCGCGAGCTCTCTACCATCTTATAGCGTGGCTGCGAGACACGCGCGACCCGACCGCCCGGACGCGGCCGCTGTCAAAGCGCTAGTCGTCTTAATCGCATCTTTTCCGAACGAGATCCTTCGTCACGACCGCCGACATTCGCGATTTGGCATCCGGCTTTTCAACGAGCATGCCGAGATTGCGAGAGACCCAAGGCGGATCGAAAATGAAATTATCGCATGCAGTTGATTTTGCGAACATCGTGCTGCGCTCGCTCGTGTTTGCAGCAGCATTGCTCTTATTCCAGGCGTTCCGTTGACACTGCCTTCGGCATCCTCCACGCTTTACGAAGTCAAGCACGAGGGTGAGTAGAGGCTCGGAAGAATCAACGTTGATATGTCGGTGAAGCCGGAGAACCGGCACTGCCCGGAGCTTTGTCGTCTGCTGGATGGCGAAAGCGGTCGAAGAGTATGCGAGCCGGCACGATCGTGATCGGAGCCGCCTGAACCTAGCGGCAACATTACATGTCTTCACGGCATACAACTTCTCCAACGCGAGCAATTTGGCGGATGGTCTCGCATTTTCGCGCGCGTGAGCCCGTCCGGTGCCGCACGGCACGGTGTTGGGGGACTATAGAATGACAGGATCACAGCCTTCCGGTATTGGGCGCCGACCATTCATTGGCGGCGCAGTGGCCGCGGCAGCTTTTGCCAAGGGAGCTTTCGGCGCATCGACTGCGTTTGGTCAGGCGGAGGGTCCGCAGCGTGGCGGCACCCTGAAAATCCTGCTGCGCCAGGACCCGCCCGCGGTGATATCGGCGGGTAACGCCTCCGGTCCATCGAAGCTCGTCAGCGGCAAGATTATCGAAGGTCTGCTCACCTACGATTTCTCTCTCAATCCGCAGCCGCATTTGGCAACGGCATGGCAGGTCAGCCCGGACAAGCGGGAATTCACTTTCACATTGCGCCAGGGCGTAAAGTGGCACGACGGACGGGACTTTACCTCCGAGGATGTCGCGTTCTCGATTCGACTGGCCGCCGAGATCCACCCAACTGGCCGCGGCAACTTTCGAAACCTGACCGAGGTTCGCACGCCAGACCCGTACACCGTGACGATCGTATTGTCGCAGGCCAGCCCCGCGCTGCTTACCGCGTTCTCGGGAACCGAGACAGCGATCGTCCCAAAGCATCTCTACGACGGCACGGACTATTTCAACAACCCGGTCAATGCCAAGCCGATCGGCACCGGGCCATTTCTCTTCAAGGAATGGGTTCACGGCAGCTTCATCCGGCTGGAAGGGAATCCCAACTACTGGGACCAACCCAAGCCCTATCTCGACGGCATCATCGTGCGCATCGTACCTGATATGGCGGCGATCGCGATCGCGCTGGAGACTGGCGAAGGCGATATCGGCTACAACACTCCGATCCCCCTGGCCGACCTGGACCGCTTCAAGACATTTCCTCAGATCGGGATCGAGACGCGCGGATACGAGGCGGCAGGCGACTGGACGACCCTCATCTTCAATCTGGACAATCAATATCTGAAGCAACTCCCGGTACGCCAAGCCATTGCGCATGCGATCGATCGCGAAGCGGTGCTGCGGTTCGGCTGGAATGGATACGGCACGATCGCCACCAGCCCGATCACGAAGTCGCTGGGCCGCTATGCCGCGCGCGATGTTCCCGTTTATCGCTTCGACCCCGCGGCGGCCGAGCGGCTGCTCGACGAGGCCGGCCTTCCACGCGCCGGCAATGGCGTGCGCTTCGGCCTGACGCTCGATCCACTGCCCTCGACCGAGAGCTTCCGCAACGTGGCCGCCTATATCCGCCAGTCACTCGGCAAGGTCGGCATTGCCGTGACGGTTCGCGCGCAGGAATTCGGCACTTACGTCAAACGCGTCTACACCGATCGCGACTTCGATTTCACCTATGCGTGGCTCATCAACGGCACCGACCCGTCGCGCCTGCAAACCTATTATTCGTCGAAGGGCTTCAAGCCCGGCGTGCCATTTTCCAATGGAGCGCACTATCAGAACGACGAAGTCGACCGGCTGTTCGACGCAGGCGCGCTGGAAGTCGACGATGCGAAGCGGATCGAGATCTATGCCGAGGTCCAGCGTATCCTCGCCCGTGAGCTGCCGGGCCTCGATCTGGTCGCTCAACAGGTTTTCACCGTCTACAACAAGCGCGTGCACGATCACACCGTCAACGCGGACGGCCTCCAGAGCACGCTTGCAAACACCTTCATTCGGGCCTGAACGAAACGGCGCAGCAGCTTTGTTCAAGCCCGCGAGTAGAAAAATGAAAAAGCTACTGACGGTGCTCGCGAAGGCATAGCACAGCCGGGTCTGCGCTTCATTTGAAAGACCGTTTCCTTGACGGTCTCCGATAGCGACACGTAACCTTCCGCTATCGCGCACTGCGCAAATCCAAAGCGCGGCAGCGCAAGCAATTCGAGAGAGCGTTAGATGATCAGGATGATGAGTGTGTTGACGCTTGCCGCGGTGCTGGCGACGTCGGGTCCGACCTCAGCGGAGGAAAAGGAGACGCCGATCCGTGGCGGCACGCTGAATTCGATCGTTCATCCGGAGCCCCCGATTCTCTCGCCGCTCCTGAACACGGCCACGCCGATCGTGCTGGTCGCAACCAAGATCAACGACGGCCTCGTCGACTACGCACTGGACGGCAGCCTCAAACCCCAGCTCGCGGAAAGCTGGGACTTCTCGAAGGACGGACTGACGCTGACCTTCAAGCTGCGTAAAGGCGTGACCTGGCATGACGGCCATCCCTTCACCTCGGCTGACGTCAAGTTTTCGATCGAGGAAGGGTTGCTGAAATACTCCTCGACCGGCAAGCGTATCTTCCAAGCCTTGTCTAAGGTGGAGACGCCGGACGAGCAGACGGTCATCTTGACCTTGTCGAAACCGACGCCGGTGATCTATCGCAATCTCAACGCCCAGGCGCTGTGGCTGCTGCCCAAGCATCTCTATGAAGGAACGGATGTTCGTTCCAATCCATGGAATGCCAAGCCGATCGGAACCGGTCCCTTCGTGTTCAAGGAATATGTGCGCGGCAGCCATATCGCGCTCGACCGTAATCCCAACTATTGGGACGCCGGCAAGCCCTATCTCGATCGTATCGTCTTCAAGATCATCCCGGACGCTGCCGGCCGCGCCGCCGCGTTCGAGACCGGCGCCGTGCAATTCGGCCAGCAACACCCGATCACCTTTGCCGATGCCGATCGGCTCAAGAAGGACGGCCGGTTCGTCGTCGACACGCGCGGCTACGAGTTTTCGCCGACCTGGTTCTGGCTCGAGCCGAACCTGAAGAACCAATATTTGCAGCATCTCAAGGTACGCCAAGCGATCGCCCAGGCGATCGACCGCAACCTGCTGCTCAAAACGGTGTGGGGCGGTTACGGCAAGGTCGCCGTCAGTCCGATCCCTTCATCGCTCAGGCCGTTCCATCTCGGCGAGGGCTTGCAGCAATATCCGTTCGATCCGAAAAAGGCCGAACAGCTCCTGGACGAGGCGGGCTTTCCGCGCAAGGACGGTGGCTGGCGCTTCAAGCTGACTCACGACTTCATTCCCTACGGCGACGACTACCGCCGCACCGGCGAATTTGTCCGCCAGTCACTCCGCCGCGTCGGTATCGACGTCACGCTCGGTAGCCAGGATCTGACCACCTGGCTGAAGAGCGTCTTCACCGACTACAATTTCGACCTGATCAGCTCCTGGGGCGGCGCGGGTGCGGATCCGCAAATGGGAATCGAAACACGTTTCTGGTCGAAAGCGCGCATGCCCGGCACCTCCTGGGTCGCCGTCTCCGGCTACCAGAACGACGAGCTGGACGCTGCGGTCGAGGACGCCCAGACCCAGATCGACCCGCAGAAGCGCGTCGAGGATTACAATACGCTGCAACGCATCGTGCAGCGCGACCTGCCGCTGATCCCGCTGTTCGAGATCGACTGGTTCTCGGTCTACGACAAGCGTCTGCACGGCCTGACCAACACACCCAACCAGCGCGCCGACAATTTCGCCAACGTCTATTTCGCTCCCGAATGAGCTCTGCTGGCCAATCTCGATCGCTGTTGCGATATGTCGCGCGCCGGGTTTTACTCGCGATCCCGCTGATTCTGGGAATCATCGCCTTCAACTTCTTCCTGCTGCAACTGGCTCCGGGCGATCTCGCCGATGTGGTCGCCAGTGAACAGGGTGGAGCTGCGGCGGATGCGGGCTATGTCCAGGAGCTGCGCAAGGCCTTTGGCCTCGACCTGCCGGTCCTGCTTCAGCTCTGGACCTATCTGAAGAACGTTGCGACGCTGGATTTCGGCTTCTCGCACCGCTACGGCATTCCGGTGACGGAGCTCATCACCGCCCGGCTTGGCGGCACGATGCTGCTTGCCGCGACCAGCCTCGTCATCGCCGTGATCCTCGGAACGGCTCTCGGCCTGCTGGCGGCGCGACGGCCGGGCGGCGTGATCGACAGCGTCGTTTCGATCCTGGCGACGCTGGCCTACTCGGCCCCGTTGTTCTGGGTCGGACTGATGCTGATCGTGTTCTTCGGTGTCTATCTGCAATGGCTTCCGACCGGGGGCATGCAGGAGGTGACAAAGGTGCCTCTGCAAGGCGCGGCACTGCTCGCTGACAGGCTGCACCATCTCGTCCTGCCTGCAACGACGCTCGCCCTGTTCTTCATGGCCATCTATGCCCGGATGACCAAGGCCTCGATGATCGAGGCCATGAGCCAGGACTACATACGGACGGCTCGGGCCAAAGGCCTGCGCGACCGCCGCATCATCTTCCGGCACGGTTTTCGTAATGCACTGCTGCCGCTGGTGACGATGATCGGCCTCCAGGCCGGCACCCTGCTTGGCGGCTCGGTCGTCGTCGAAACAGTCTTCGCCTGGCCGGGCATGGGCAGGCTCGCCTTCGAGGCGGTCAGCAACCGCGACCTCAACCTTCTGCTCTCGATCATGCTCTTGAGTTCCTTCGTCGTCGTCGCCGTCAATCTCGTCGTCGACATCCTCTACGCTTGGCTCGATCCGCGCATCGAGGTGGGGGCATGAGCTCGACATCCGTCGTCCGTGCGGTCCTGTCCTCGCCGGCTGGCATCGCGGGAAGTCTCGTGATCATCGGTGTCCTCGCTACAGCGACGCTGGCCCCCCTCCTCTATCCCGGCGATCCCTCGGACATGGTTGCTTCGCCTTTCATCTGGCCGGGTAGCGACCCGGAGTTTCCACTCGGCACCGATCTGATGGGTCGCGACCTGACCGCAGGCTTGTTCCACGGCGCCTCCGTCTCGCTGATGGTTGGAGCCGTCGCAGCCGCGATCGCCTTGGCGATCGGCGTCAGCCTGGGCGCGATTGCGGGTTACTACGGCGGATGGATGGACGACCTGATCATGCGGGTCACCGAACTGTTCCAGACCATGCCGGCTTTCCTGCTCGCCATCGTCATGGTCGCGGTTCTCAACCCGTCGATCTACACCATCATCCTGGCCCTCGGTATCACCGCCTGGCCGGGCATCGCGCGGCTGACGCGCGCGGAGGTGCTGGCCCTGCGCAACCGCGATTTCGTACAGGCGCTGATCGGCATGGGCATGTCGGACTGGCGCATCGTGCTGTTTCACGTCGTGCCCAACGCACTGACCCCGGTCATCGTCGCCGCCTCCATCCTGGTGGCGACCGCGATCCTGTCCGAAGCAGGTCTCTCCTTCCTCGGCCTGGGCGATCCCAACCATGTGAGTTGGGGCACGATGATCGGCGCCGGCCGGGACGCCTTGCGCACGGCCTGGTACCAGACCGCGATCCCGGGCCTCGCGATCATGATCACGGTGCTGGCGCTGAACCTTCTCGGCGATGCGCTCAATCATGCGCTCAACCCAAGGCTACGACCGTGACCACGCCCTCCCATCTGCTTGAGGTCACGAACCTGGACATCGCGCTGCGGCGCGGAAGGGCAGTGCTGCCCGCGGTCGCCGACCTTTCCTTCGCGATCGCGCGCGGCGAGACCCTGGCGATCGTCGGCGAGTCCGGGTGCGGCAAGAGCATCAGCATGCTGTCCTTGCTCGGCCTGCTGCCGAAGCGCGATTGGGAGGTCCGCGGAAAGGCGCTTTTCGACGGCTCGGACCTCATCGCACTTCCCGACAGGGAGCTGCGCCATATCCGCGGCAACCGTATCGGTTTCATCTTTCAGGATGCGATGGCGGCATTCAACCCGGTCCTGCCGATCGGATTGCAGATCGCCGAGGTGCTGACCAGCCACTCCTCCATCTCGTTCGCAGCCGCGGGAAAGCGCGCCGTCGAACTTCTGGCATTGACCCACGTGCCGGATCCGCACCGGCGCGTTCACGACTATCCGCACCAGCTCTCCGGAGGCCTGCGCCAGCGCGCCATGATCGCGATGGCGCTCGCGTGCGATCCGCTGCTACTGATCGCAGACGAACCCACGACCGCGCTTGATGTCACCATCCAGGCACAGATCCTCGATCTGCTGCTCGAAATCCAGCGCGAGCGGCAGATGGCGCTCATTCTCATCACCCATGATCTTGGCGTTGTCGCCAACATAGCGGACCGGGTTCTGGTGATGTATGCGGGCCGCAAGGTCGAAGAGCAGCCGGTCGATACGCTCATCACCGCGCCGGCTCATCCCTACACGCGAGGCCTGCTTGCAGCGCGCCCCCGCCTCGGCCGCGAGAACAGCCGCCAGAGCCGTCTTGCTGCCATTCAGGGGGCGGTGCCGGCGCTCGGCGCCTGGCCGGACGGCTGCGCGTTCGCGCCGCGTTGCCCATCCGTCGAAGCGCGCTGCCGGGTTTCGCGCCCGCTACCGATCCCCTTCGAACCGCTCACGCTCTCCTGTCACGTCGTTGCCGACGAGAGGCGCGGCGTGCCCCCCAAGGATGTCTCCGGTGCTGCAGAAGTCGCCTACGAGAGCAACTGATCTGCTCGCGATCGAGCACCTGTCGATTGCCTTCACCACTTCCCGTGGCCGGCTGCAGGCCGTCAACGACGTCTCGCTGACGGTTGCGTCCGGCGAAACGCTGGCGCTGGTCGGCGAATCCGGCTGCGGGAAGTCGACGCTCGGACGCGCGATCATGGGCATCGTCCCGCCAAGCAGCGGCGCGGTCAGGCTCGAGGGCATCGATCTGGTGCCGCTTGGCCGTTCGGCGCGCCTGCCGTACCGGCGCGCCGTGCAGATGATCTTTCAGGATCCGTTCGGATCGCTGAACCCGCGCCAGCGCGTCGGCGACATCATCGCTGATCCTCTCCGCGTCCATCGGTTCGGCAATCGCAAGGAGATCAGGGCTCGGGTCCTCGAGTTGCTCGACCTCGTCGGATTGCCGGCGGCGGCCGCGGCGCGCTATCCGCACGAGTTTTCCGGCGGTCAGCGCCAGCGCATCGGCATCGCCCGCGCCCTCGCGCCCAAGCCCGATCTGATCATCTGCGACGAACCGGTTTCCGCGCTCGACGTCTCGATCCAGGCGCAAATCCTCAATTTGCTCGCCGATTTGCGCGACGAGCTCGGCGTCTCCTATCTCTTCATCAGTCACGATCTTGCCGTCGTGGAATTTCTCGCGGACCGGGTCGCGGTGATGTATCTCGGACGTATCGTCGAAATCGCGCCGCGCGGTGACCTGTTCGCGCGACCCGCGCATCCCTACACCCGCGCGCTGCTCGACGCCGTGCCCCGCATCGAGACGCGCAAGGCGAGCCCCGGGCCGAGACCGGTGCAGGGCGACGTTCCCAGCCCCTATGCAGTGCCGGCCGGATGCGCCTTCCAGGCACGATGTCCGCGCGCGCGAGAAATTTGCCGAGGCGAAACCCCGGCCCTGGAGACTGTTGCGACTGGACACGCCGTGGCGTGCTTCTTCCCGTAACGCTCCGCTCCTAACGCAATACCGCCAACGAAGGCTGACCCTGTCGAGGCGCCTCAGCACGCTTGCAAAGAATTGTCCTGTATGCCGCCGATCGGAAAATGTCGTTCTGAAGAATTCGTCGGAGTCGCAGCGATTCTGCCAAATTGGACTCCTTCGCGAGTCTGATGTGTCGCGTGTCGCATGGATCGTGATATTTGCGGGCGTCTCCCATGCTCCAAATGTTTCGAGAAAGTTACCGTGACAGTCCAAGCATCGCTGCAAACGAGCCGTGTCGCTGACCACCCCGCCGAGCGCATCTTCATCGATCGCTGGTCTCCCAGAGGATTTTCCCAGGAGCAGATATCGCAAGGCGAACTGCGAACGTTGTTCGAGGCCGCCAGATGGGCGCCCTCGGCCTACAACTCGCAGCCGTGGCGCTTTCTTTATGCCCTGAGAGGCGATACGGAATTCGATGCCTTTCTTGCTCCCTTGATCGAATTCAATCGCGGATGGGCTCAGCATGCAGCAGCGTTGATCTATCTGCTGTCCAGGAAGGAATTCACGCCGCCGGGCAAGACCGAAGCGCAGTTCTCGCGAACCCATTCCTTCGATGCGGGTGCCGCATGGGCAAATTTCGCCAACCAGGCCGCGATTGGGGGCTTGGCGGCTCACGGCATGAGCGGCATCGACGTCGACAAGGCGCGCGCCGTCCTCGGCGTCCCCCAGGAGTTCGATGTCGAGATCGCGATCGCGCTCGGCCGCAAGGGCGACGGGGCGCATCTGGCGCCGGCCCTGCTTCAGCGCGAGCAACCGAGCCCACGCTCGTCCGTCGGTGAGTTCGTCACGCACGGTCTGTTTCCCGAGCATTTCGCGCGCACGCGATGACCGGCCTGTCCAAGCTCGGGACCTTTGTCGCCGAGCTTGCCCGGGGTCGTCGAGGCATCGAGGTTGATCTTGCCTGCAATCAACCCCTGTCCGCAGAACTTCATCTCCGGACGCGAGGAAATACAAAATTGACCGGGCGTGCCGCTGCGCAATAGCTTCCTTCTGCATTGCCGAAGTACAGCGCGCAATGACAGAAGGTTTGCCAGATGGTGACGACCACTAACGATGACATTCGCGGTCTCATTGATCGCCGACGTGTTCTGAAAGCAGGGGCCGGGTTAGTAGCGCTGCCGTTCGCCGGCTCCCCCGCGCGCGCCGAGTCGGGGCGCGGCGGAACGCTGACCGTGATCACGCAAGGAGAGCCGCGCACGCTCGTTCCCTTGCTCGACACCAACACGCAGACCCGCAATATCAGCACCAAGGTCACCGAGGGCCTGCTGACTTACGACGCCAGCTTCACGCCGCGCCCCCTGCTGGCGACGGCCTGGAACGCGAGCGCGGACGGGCTTGAATATGCCTTCACCTTGCGCCCCGGCGTCAAATGGCACGACGGCACCGATTTCACTTCCGCGGACGTCCAGTTCTCGCTGCAGGCCCTGCAAAAAGTCGGGCCGCGCGGCCGGATCAGCTTTGCCAATCTCGATCGTGTCGAGACGCCGGATGCACTGACCGCCGTGGTCAAGCTATCGAAACCGACACCATACTTCCTCAAAGCGCTTTCGGCTGCGGAATCGCCGATCGTTCCGCGCCACGCCTATCAGCCCGACAATCTCGACGGCAGTCCTAACAACAACGCACCGATCGGGACCGGACCGTTCGTTTTCGACGAGTGGAAGCGCGGCAGCCATGTCAGCCTGCGCCGCAATCCAAACTATTGGCGACCCGAGCGCCCCTATCTGGATCGCGTCGTCGTCAAGTTCGTCGGCGATCCAGCCGCAGCCTCTACGGCGCTCGAAACTGGAGAGGCCGACACCAGCGCCAGCATCTCCCTTGCTGACGTGAAACGACTGACAGAGAGCGGAAAACTCGTCGTATCGTCACAGCGCGACGCCTACCTCAATAATGCCGCGGTGCTGGAGTTCAGTCTCGACAACCAGTATCTCGGTCAGCGCGCCGTACGCCACGCGATTGCGCGTTCAATCGATCGCGATTTCATCCGTCAGTGGATCTATTATGGCTATGCCAGCGAGATCCGCTCGCCGATTCCCGAGGTGCTGCCGGCCTATTTCGATCCGACCACCTTCAACCATCCCTTCAACCTCGACGAGGCAAACCGCCTTCTCGATGAAGCCGGGCTGAAGCGCGGCAGCGGCGGGATCCGGTTTGCGCTGAAGCTGACCTTCATTCCCGGGGCGGCGTTCAAGGCGACCGCCGGCTATCTGCGATCCGCCCTGGGCCGCGCCGGCATCCGCGTCGATATCTTCGACGGCGATTTGGGAACCTTCATCAAGCGGGTCTATAATGATCGGGATTTCGATCTCAATTTGAACGGGCTCGGCCTGCTGTTCGACCCGACGGTCGGCGTGCAACGCATCTACTGGTCCGACGGGATCAAGCACCCGCTGCCCTATGTCAACGCCGCCCATTACAACAATCCGGCCGTCGATGCGCTGTTCCGGCAAGCCAGCACCGAGCGCGATGAAGCCCGCCGCGCCGATCAATTCCACCAGATTCAGAAGATCACCAGCGACGACCTGCCGGCGTTGCCCCTGGTGGCCCTGAACACGACCGTCGTCAGCAACGCTCGCGTCCACGATCTCTACAACAGCGTCGACCTGACCGCAGGCGACTTCTCCGACGCCTGGCTCAGCGGGTGATCAGGGCATCCCGATCTCGATCACCCAAGCTTGCACGCGAGGAACGGACGGACAGCATCCAGCACGGCTTCAGGCTGTTCTTCCGGCTGAAGATGACCGCCGGGAATGGCCCAGCCATCAACATCCTTGGCCCAACTCTTCCAGATGTGAAGCGGCGTATTCGTATCGCTGAACCGGCCCTCTTCCCACAGCACAAGCACCGGGCAATCAAGAACCCTTCCGGCAGCGCGGTCAGCGAGATCATGCTCGTGGTCTATGCTCGCACCGGCCCGATAGTCCTGCATCATCGCGTGCCGCACCTCGGGTCGACGAAATGCCTCCCGATAGGCAGCACGGGCGTCGTCTGACAAGACGCCGCCATCCTTGGCCATTCTTTGCAGCGTCCAGTCCAGGAAAAAATCGGGATCGCCACTCAACAGCCGTTCCGGCAAGTCGTAGGGCTGAGCGAACAACAGCCAGTGATAGGCACCGAGCGCGAAATCCTTGCCGGCGCGCGCCCACACTTCGCTGGTCGGAATGACGGTCAGGGACACATAGGCGCGTACGGCTTCGGGGTGATCCAATGCCATGCGGTACCCAACTCGCGCACCGCGGTCGTGCCCGATGACGGCAAAGCGATCGAACCCGAATTGTTTCATCACGGCGAGCTGATCGCGCGCCATCGTACGCTTGGAATAAGCCGATGCGTCGACTTGCTGTGGCCCGTGGCTGTCGCCATATCCTCGCAGGTCCGTGGCGACGATGGTGTAGTCGCGCGCCAGAACGGAAGCGATGTGACGCCAGGCGAAATGGGTCTGCGGATAGCCGTGAAGCAGAAGCAGTGGAGGACCGCTCCCGCCGATGAACGAAGCGATCGTCGCATCTTCGGTCTGGACATCGTGGCGCCGGAAGCCGTCGAGCATGGAAACCTGTCCCGTGATCCCCCTGAGGACGCCTGTTAGTCGATCTTCACGATGTCCGCCAGGGAAACCGTCGTCGACCGAGCGCCTTCCTCCGTTTCCATTCGCGCGGTATCGGTCGCGACGGTAGAGGTTTGTTGCCCCGTGCGGCCAGATTTTGGAATGGCGTCGGGCACCAGCTTGGCGTCTTCTGCGGATCGCCTCGTCATACTTGCGGCGATGACCGAAATGCCGAGGGCTCGGCTACCCTTTTCACGGAATGGCCTCGACCATGATCAGCCGCCGCCTGTTCGTTTCCGGACTGACCGCGTCAAGCATTGTCGTCGGCGGCCGGCCGGCCCGCAGCGGATCGATCGAGACCCTGACGCTCGGCTTCCAGAAAACCGGTATCCCGCTGGTCGCGCGTCAGCTCAAGGTCTTCGAACGGCGTTTCGAGAAGAAGGGCATCGCGGTCAACTGGGTCGAGTTCACGTCGGGGCTCAACCTGCTCCAGGCCATGGACATCGGCAATGTCAACTTCGGTAATGCCGGAAACGTCGGCTGCATCTTCGTGCAGGCATCCGGCGGGCAGATCGTCTACCTCGCCGGGCAGCCATCGGGGCCGAAGAGCGAGGGCATCCTGGTCAAGGGCAACTCGCCGATCCAGTCCATCGCTGATCTCAAGGGCAAGAAGGTCGGTTATGCCAAAGGCTCGAGCTCGCACAACCTAGTCGCGGCCGCGCTGGAGCAGAACGGGCTGTCGATCGGCGACATCACCACCGTCAGCCTAGGAGCCGCCGACGCCGCCCTCGCCTTCGAGAATGGCAGCATCGACGCCTGGGTCGTGTGGGATCCCTATTTTGCGCTTGGGCAGTCCCGTTCGGAGACACGGGTCCTCGCCTATAGCGGCGACGTTCTCCCCGACAATGCCAGTTTCCTCCTGGCGAATTCCACGTTCGCGAACGGAAACCCCGGACTCATTCGCGATCTCATCGAGGGTTCGGCCGAAGCGGGCGCGTGGGCGAAGGCCCATCTCGACGAGGTGACGGCCGCACTGTCGCAGGCGACGGGGATCAATCCGAAAGTCCTTGCAGAGGTCAATGCACGCGCCAGCTTCGACGTGGTCCCGCTCAGCGACGCGATCCTGTCTCAGCAGCAGAAGACAGCCGATCGTCTGGCGAGGCTCGGCGTGGTGCCAAAGCAGATATCGGTGCGCGACATTGTCTGGCGGCCGCCCGCATGACGATGGCCGCATCAGTCGGTTAGACCGGCTGTCGTTGCCCATCCACGCGGTGTGATGGCGCCTACTCTCCCCTACTCTGCAGCGCTCTGACGCGTGCCGGGCTGGAAGGCTCCAGCCGCATGCCGGGCGGGCAGCCGGTCTCCTTGACCGAACAGCTTGTGGCGCAAAGAGCCATCCGAATACGCGGTCTTGTAGAGACCGCGGCTTTGAAGTTCGGGGACCACGATATCGATGAAGTCCTCATAGCTCTCCGGCACGACGATGCGGCTGAGATTGAAGCCGTCGATATCCGTCTCATCGATCCAATTCTGAAGCTCGTCGGCAATCGCCGGTCCATCTCCCGTAATCGCCGCATGGCGCCCACCGAGGGCGAGTTCTTTCAGGAGATCGCGCTTCGTAAGGCCCCTCTGCGCGGCAGCGGCCGTTGCCGATTGGATCGCGTTCCCGGGCGCGTAAGGAATGGGCTCGTCGAGCTCGTACCGGGCGAAATCGATGCCGGTCGAAGCGGAGAAATGCGCCAGCCCCGCCTCCGGGCTGGCGTAGCGCAGATACTCGTCGCGTTTTTCCTCGGCCTCGGCCGTGGTCCGGCCCGGCACCACTGCGATGCCGACAAAGATCTTGATGTCGCCGGGCCGGCGTCCGGCGCGTTCGGCTTCCGCCCGGATCGCACGGACCGCATTCCGGGCCGTCGGCTTATCGCGAGCGGAGATGAAGACGCATTCGGCGTGCTGGCCAGCGAAAGTGCGGCCCCGTGGCGAGGTGCCAGCCTGGTAGAGCACCGGCGTACGCTGTACCGACGGCTCCGCCAGATGATAGCCCTCGACGTCGAAAAACTCGCCATGATGCGAGATCGGCCTGACCTTGCTGGGATCAGTGAAAACCCGCGCCGCCCGGTCGCGGAGGACAGCATCGTCATCCCAGCTTCCCTCCCAAAGCTTGTAAAGCACCTCGAGATATTCGCTGGCATAGTCGTAGCGGCGGTCATGCTCGGGGAGATGTCCGTCGCCCTTGCCGCGATGTGCGCTCTCCAGATAGCCGGTGACGATGTTCCAGCCGATGCGTCCCCGCGTCAGATGATCGAGGGTCGAAAAACGCCGAGCCTGGGTATAGGGCGCCTCGTTGTGCACGTTCACAGTAATGCCGAAGCCGAGGTTCGTCGTGACCGCCGCCATGGCTGAAACGAGCAGGATCGGATCGTTGACAGGCAACTGCACAGCCTCTCGCGCCGTCACATCGATCCCGGCACCATAGACGTCGTAGACCCCGATGATATCAGCGATGAATATTCCGTCGAAAAGCCCGCGCTCGAGCAGCTTCGCCTGATCCGTCCAGTAGGCAAGCGTATTGTAGTCGGACGAACGGTCACGCGGATGCGTCCAGGCCCCATGGTTGATATGACCGACACAGTTCATGTTGAAGGCATTGAGCAGAATTTGCTTCTTCGCGGCCATCTGGGCGCTCCTTGTCATGATGAATTTCAGCCGTTGGGCCGAGCTGGCGAATAGAGCTTTGATCCGCACCCGCCTGTCGCGCCGCGGGATTCTCTTGCCCAGTGGCTTCCGCGCATTGCGCGGGATTACCCAATGGTCTCGGATCTCTTCGGCTGCAACTGCCGTCGGATCGCCTTCTCTGCATCCTGCGGCGACCGAAACGACCGCCCGTTCAAGCGGCTAAGGTCATGGAGCACCGATTGAAACCGATAGCGCTTTCCGTCACGAACGACGAAGCCGACGGAACGGGATTGAAGCTCAATGGCAAAGGCAAGAGACATAGTTGCGTGCCCGCCAATTCCTATGATTGGCGTCTCCGATCGTGAGGATTGATACCGAAAGTGCGCTCCGTGCGGCGTATCCTGCCGCCGTCGTCGCACTGGGAGCTGCCAATGGCTCGCAGCCGATCCCTACTCATCGAAACATCAGTGCGACGAATATCCGCCCTGTCATTCGGCGAAGTCAATGGGTCCGCGAACATAGCACGCTGCGTGTTCTCTGACGGCCACGTCGCAGGCGCGATATGCCAAACCCCGCCGCAAAATCGGAAAATTGATTGCCGCGACATAAGCACTGCCATACGCTTGAATCGCGCACTCCGCTTTCCGAGCTATGGCTTCGTGCCGCTATTCGCCGCCATCATGGACAGCTGTATCGCGTAGATTGACGCCAAGCCATGTCAAGAGCTGGCGGCGCAATACGCCGAATCGTTCGTGACTGATGTCGCGCGGTCTCGGCAGGTCGACGACCAGTTCATGGGCGATACATCCTGCTTCCATCACGAGCACCCGATCGGCGAGTAACAGTGCTTCCTCGACGTCATGCGTCACCAGCAGCACGGCATAGCCGTGCCGGCGCCAGAGGTCGCCAACGAGCGCCTGCGCATTCAGGCGCGTCAACGCATCGAGCGCTCCGAAGGGCTCATCGAGCAGGAGCAAGTCCGGGTCGCGCACGAGCGTCCTGGCCAACGACGCCCGCTGAGCCTCCCCGCCCGAGAGCACCTTGGGCCACACCTCCCGCACGATGTCCGAGGGCAACCTCCGCAAGCGCCGCGTCTGCCCGCGCGCGATTGGGCAGCCCGGGAAGGCCGAGCACGACATTCCTCCAGACCGACTTCCATGGAATGAGCCGCGGCTCCTGGAACGCGACTGCGCGCCGAGCCGGCACGGCGACTTTGCCCTCGATCTCCGCATCGAGATCCGCAAGCACGCGCAAGAGCGTCGACTTGCCACATCCACTTGCGCCGATCAGGGCGACGAATTCGCCTGCGGCGATATCGAGGTCGAGATTGTCGATGACAGCGCGCGTGCCGAAGCGGCGTGTCAATCCGCGTACGCGCACCACGGGAGGACGAGGCGTCTCCCGCTCAGCGGCGCTCAGGTTCCGGTGAAGGACGGCCGCCATGACAGCAGGACCCTTTCGAGAAAGCGAACGAAGGCGTCGACGATCAGCCCGAGCAGCCCATAGACGACGAGACAGACGACGATGACATCGGTCTGGAACAGCTCCCGCCCGGTGTTCATCAGATATCCGATCCCGGCGCTGGCGTTGATCTGCTCGCCGAAGACCAGCGCCAGCCAGGCCACCCCCAACGAATAGCGCAGGCCGATCAGCGCATTCGGGAGTGCCCCCGGGAGCACCACGTTCCACACCAAAGCGGTGCGGCTAAGCCCCAACGTCTGGCCCACCTCGATCAGCTTCTGATCGACGTTCCGGATGCCCGCATAGACGTTGAGATAGAGTGGGAATGCGGTTGCAAGCGCGATCAGCGCGATCTTGGGCTTCTCGCCGATGCCGAACCAGATGATCAACAGCGGGATGAGCGCGACGATCGGCATCGTACGCAGCATCTGCATGGTGGAATCGATAAGGTCCTCACCGAGCCGGAACAGCCCCGACAGGATCGCAAGGATCACCGCGACGGAGCCGCCGATCGCAAGTCCAGCAGCCGCACGGCCAAGCGAAATCAGGATCGCTTGCTGCAATTCACCTGTTGCCAGCAGCTTGGACGCGCTCGCGATAACCACTGCGGGGCCCGCCAGAACATCTTGCGGCAACAGCCCGCTAACAGACGCGAGCTGCCAGGTGAGAAGTACAGCAAGCGGGCCGATGACGCGGCGTAGCGGCCGCGGCAAACCGTGTCTCGTAAGTTGCCTCGGCCTGATGCTGACAAGTCGCGGAGACGGCGTGTCAGATTTATTCCCGGCTGGCAGCCGTTTCGTTTCACCGGGGAGATGGGGTGTTTCCACCACGGGATCGAGCAGGGACATCGCGCCGGCCTTAGCCAATCGGTATGTCGCGCACAATACGCGAGCGGAAATCGATATCGCCATTCAGGACCCCAATCGAGGTCCACGTGTCGAACGTCTTCCGAAGACGATCCGCAAACGCATCATCGATCGCGATGCGGCGATAGCTTGAATCCTCGAAATAGAGCGCCTCGGCGATCGCATCATCCTGCTTGGTGAAGGCCTTCAGCCATTCGATATCCTTCGCCCGCTGATCCCGGGACCACACATAGCCACGCTCGATCCGGTTGAAGAAATCGGCCATGGCGAGGCGCTTCCGGGAGTCGGCCAAAGCGGTGAGCGTCGCGGAGAATACGAACAGGCCGCTGTTGATTCCTACCCCGTCGGACAGGATGCGCGCACCGAGCTGACCGCGCGCACGAGCGACATAGAGGCCCCAGGTCGCCCAGCTGTCGATCGCGCCGCTCTGGAACGCGGCCGCCGCATCGACAGGATTCAGGAACGCGAGCTTGACCTCATCGAGACCCACGCCGGCCTGGCGCAGAGCGCCGACCACCAGGTGGTGGGCAACGCTGCCGCGCGTCGTCGGCGAGATCGTCTTGCCGCGAAGATCCGCGATCGCCTGGACTTGACTGTTCCGAGGCACCAACAGGGAGGTACCCAAGCCGCCATTGTCCCAGGCGGCGACCACTTGGACCTTCGAACCGTTGGCAACTGCGGTCACGGTCGGTGAATCGTTTGCAGCCCCGATATCTATCGCGTCCGCTTTGAGAGCCTCGTGCAGGTTCACGGCCGCGGGATAGACCGACCAATCGATCTTGTAGGGGACGTCGTCTAGCAGCCCCGCCGCGCGCAGCTTGCTTTGCTGCTGGCCAACCTGATCGCCCACCCTCAACGTGACGCCCGAAAGATCGGACGCCGCCAGAGCCGGCACGTTGGCCGTCGCAATCCCAAGCCCGGTGCCAACGAGGAAGAGACGGCGAGAAACGAGATTCATCATGAGGCTGCGCCTTGTTTCCAGAGCATCTTCAATTCATCCCCCGGCGGGAAAGAATACTAGCGCCCGCACCTCGATGCTCTCCCGTGGGGGAGCGCCCAGGGCGAGTGGATTCTCGAACGAGGTATGAAATGACAGCCGCGCGCGTCCGTCGTTGGCGCTATCATGAATTCGGATCAGGAGAGCTTCGTCCGTCTGCATCTCCGAGAAGTAGTGCCAGCGATGCGCGGGCCGGTATTCCACTCGCGAGGTTTCGCCCCGGACGTGAGCATAGACGAGATCGCTCGCGATCAGATCGTCGTCCGTAAACGATCGCGCATCGCAAAGGGCGAGTGGCGAGTCCAGAACCGGGCCGCGGACGGGGCGCCACACATTCACGATGCCGAAGCGATGCTTCAACAGCTCGTCCGCCTGGGCACCCAAATGATCACGGACCCGGCGCGGGGCGGAATTCAGCGTATGGTCGTTGTGGACCTGCCGCGACGGCGGCGCGAGCCCTGCGCGCCCGGCATTGCGGACGTTGTGATCGAAGACGAACACCCGGTTGGCGCCGACCACATCGCGCAGCAGTCGCTCGACCTCGGGATAGTAAGTGCGCTTGATTTCTTCATCATCATAGAAATTGGCGACTGCCGTCGGCGCCTTCACCAGGGCAAACCCGTTGCGATCAAGCGTGAACTCAGCCTCGCGGCCGCGCGCGTCCTCGATCTGCACTTCGCGCTCGTCATCGATGCCGTTCCATTGCGGGACGCCGGGCGGCGGATCGACACGATAGAACGTCGGCTTCTCCGGTCCGCGCTTGAGATAATGAAGTGTTGCGGTCAGATTGCGGGGCTCGACAGCTGTCTGTGTGGTCATGGTTTGCTCCTGCTCCGCGTACACGCGGATGAATGGCACCATCATCTCGTTTGTACCGTCATGTTAGCTCAGCGCCTTACCAGCGTCAGGACAGCATCCACCAAAGACTCCGCGTTCGCGTATCTGATCCTCCAAAAATGAAACATGCGGGGAAATCTGCTTCTCCTCCGCCAGCGACCGTTCCTCGATCATTGCGCGTGAGGGACGGCGATCCAGGGTCAAGCGCTGGACGTATTCGACAGCACTGAAGCCGGCTTGGCCAAGCCCAAATGATCCCGAAAGGTCGAACCGGAATACTCGGTCCGATAAAGCCCGCGCCGCTGCAGCTCTGGAACTACAAGACCGGTAAACGCCTCGACGGATTCAGGTACGTAAGGCGGGAAAATGTTGAAGCCGTCGGCGGCCCGTTCATCGAACCAGAGCTGGATATGGTCGGCGACTTCGATGGGGTCGCCGACGACGGTGGCTCCGATGCTGATGTGACCGATGATGAGGTCACGATAGGTCAGGCGCCTGGCGCCCTTCACGTCACGCCGGGTAAGACGCGTGACATGTGCGAACAATCGTTGGCCTTCTTCATTGGCCTCTGCCAGCACCAGTGGATCGACAGGAGCATCCCTGTCCTGACCGGCAATGTCGACGCCGATTAAGGCCGACACAGCCGTAAGGTTGCGGCGCTTTCCCATCCTGCCCAGAGAACCGTAGCGACTTGCCTCGCCACCATCGCCCTCCGGATCCAGCGCGATAAAGGAATTGAGATGGTCGTATATCTCAACAGCCTTCGCCGTCGTTTCGGCAACGACCGGGGTCAGTCCCGGCAGAATAGGGATATCGGCATCCTTCCTGCCGTATTTGGCGGCTCTGGATTTGACATCGGCATAGTAGGCCTTTGCGCTCTCGATCGTCGCCTGACCGGCAAAAATGACATCGGCATCGCGCGCACCGAGTTCGCGCGAACGGTCTGACGTGCCAGCATGCAGGATGATGGGATGGCCCTGAGGTGGACGCCTGATGTTGAGTGGTCCCGCGACGTCGAAATAGCGCCCCTTGTGGTGCAGCGGCGTAATCGCATCGCTATCCCAGAGTCCCCGCACCACAGTGACGAATTCATCCGCCCAGTCGTAGCGCCTCTCGGTATCCCAATGAGCCTCGCGCGAAAAATTGCCGGCCGCAATCGCGTCCGCGCCCGTCACCAGATTCCAGGACGCGCGGCCTTCGCTTAGATGATCGAGCGAAGCAAACATGCGAGCGAGATTATAGGGATCGTAGTAGGTCGGGTTTGCCGTGACGACGATGCCGATATGGCTGGTTGCCGCCGCCAGGCTCGCGCCCGACACGAAAGGCTCGAGACGCGACATCTGGGACGGATTGGTGGTCTGCAAGCCTGGATCGCTCGCCAGCCGATCACCAAGAAAGAGAAAGTCGAATTTGGCAGCTTCCACGAGCTGCGTCACGTGCTGCAGGAACTCGATGTCGAAGGCGGCCCCGGCGTGGGACGAGGGATAGCGCCAGCCGCTGGGGTGCGTACCACCCGCCCAAAACATCAGACCGAAATGGAGTTCTCGCTTGGACATGATGATACGCTCGCGGGATGGTTCAGGCTGCCGGGCGTCGTGCCGGCCGTTCGAAGATATTGCGCGGCCGGGCCAGACCAAGCCGCTCGCGCAGGGTGGCCGGTCCCTCGCCGGCTACCAGCCGCTGCCGCCGCGCCAACTCCGGGACGACGTCCCGGGAAAGGGCATCCAAGCCACTGCGCAGCACGCGAGGGGCCAACACCAGGCCATCCAAAGCCGCAGCATTGGCCAGCGCCTCGATCTGATCGACGATCTCCTGCGGAGTACCGGTGACGTAATTTGCCACAGGCGCTTTCGGTGTTTCTGCCGCACGATCCCCTCTAATGAAGGGAACGATCTCGGCAAAAAGGAGCAATTGCTGCCGATCGCGTTGCGCGGTCTTTGCCGAACTCAGCACATCATCGCGCAAGGACACGATGTTGCTCGCCGTCTCAGCTCCCAGGATGACGATATCGGCATGTCGGCCAGCGAAGACTGCCGACCGCTTGTCAACGACACGATGTGCCACGATGACCTGCCCCTGAGGAGGACGCGCGACGTTTAACGGCCCGTTGACCCTGAAAGACGGACCCACGTGATCGATGGGATGGATCTTCGCCCCGTCGACGAACACGCCGCTGTGCTTGTCGCGAACGAAGGCATCATCTTCCCAGCTGTCCCAGAGCCTGCGCGCGATTCCGAGGATTTCATCGGCCCGCTCGTAGTGAGCGTCCGGTGCGGCACCGCCCTGCCCATAATTGGGGCCGGCGGGATCGACCGCACCGGTTGAAACCAGCCAGCCCGCACGCCCATGCGTGACGTGGTCGAGCGAAGCGGCGAGCCTCGTGACATTGTATGGCTCGACATAGCTCGTGTTCGCCGCGGCGATCAAACCGATGTGGCGCGTCCTGGTCGCGAGAAACGACGCTGTCGTGAATGCTTCGCTGCGCGCAGGCGCCGCATGGCCGACGCTGTCGTCGATCAGGAGGAACGTAAAGCCGGCACCTTCCAGGTCTTGGGCCAGAGTCGTCAGATGACGAGGATTCGAGGGGTCGAAGCTTTCGTCGTGCGTCTGGTGCCCGGATTGGGGCGCGTAGAGAAAGCCGAGGTGGATCGGTTTGGCCATCATGGTCTCCGGTCTGTCAGGCCACGGTTGCTGTCGGGCCCGGCTCCAGCGCGCGGAGCGCGTCATAGATTCGAGCTTCGCGTTGCAGGAGTTCGATGTCGCCTCGCCGGCGCGGGCGCGGCAGATCGAGTGCTACGATCTCGGCGACCCGTCCCGGTCGCGGTGACAGGAGCACGATACGATCGGCCAGAAACACAGCTTCGCCGACGTCATGCGTCACAAAGACGATCGTCTTCCGGCGCTGCTGCCAGATGCGGATCAGATCTTCCTGAAGCTTGTTGCGGGTCACGTAGTCCACAGCGCCGAAGGGCTCATCCATCAGGAGAACATCGGGATCACCGACAAGCGCGCGTGCGATACCCGCGCGTTGCTTCATGCCGCCGGAAATCTGGTGGGGGAACTTGTCGCCGAAGCCGTCGAGACCAACCAGGGACAGATGTTCGTCGACCAACCGCCGGGCCTGCGCCTTGTCCAATCCGCGCAGTTCGAGTCCCAGTCCGACATTAGCTGCAACTGTGCGCCACGGGTAGAGCGAGGCATCTTGGAAGACCACACCCAGCTCGCCGCCCGGACCAGCAATCGGCTTGTCGTGAAAAAGGGCCGAGCCGCCACTTGGCTGCTGCAATCCGGCCAGGATCTCCAGGAGCGTGCTCTTGCCGCAACCACTGGCGCCAAGCAAGACCACGAACTCGCCTTCTTCGACCGAGAAGCTGATGTTGCTGAGCGCGCGCACCGGCGGCGCGCCCGGATAGACCTTGTCGAGAGAGCTGATTGTGAAGGCAGGCATATCTTTGCGCTCGTGCTTGCTCTGCCTCACTGCGCCTTGCGCACGGGATAGACGAACGGCTTCACATACTCCTGGGGAATGTAGCGAGTATCGATGTATTTGGCGGCGTCGTAAAACTCCTTCTGGTTTCCGACATCGATCTCAAGCTGCTGCGTGTCGTGGATCGCCTTAGGATCGACCGCCGGATTGGCGTCCCAAACATCGTCTTCCTGATAGATGGCACGTTTCACCGCCTCCGGATTGATCTTCAGTCGGGCCTGCAGCCAGGGGAGGTATTCGTCGTAATGCGCCTTGGCATAAGTATAGGACTTGAAATAGGCCCGCAGGCCGCGCCGAAGCAGGTCAGGGTCCTTGGCGATCACGGCATCGCCCGCGATCAGAACGCCCGTGTGATAAGTCGGAAGATAGTCCCATGCGCGGGCAAGCGTGCTCGACACGCCCTCGATTTCACCGAGAGCCGCGAAGGGCTGATGGATGATGGT
This sequence comes from Bradyrhizobium sp. 61, assembly GCF_023073075.1. Lineage (NCBI taxonomy): Bacteria > Pseudomonadati > Pseudomonadota > Alphaproteobacteria > Hyphomicrobiales > Nitrobacteraceae > Bradyrhizobium > Bradyrhizobium sp. 61. Next base: position 137,915 of record NZ_JADPIU010000011.1, read on the forward strand.
CGCATCGACCTGCTTGGTCTCAAGCGCGCCATACGCCTTCTCCGTCGCGCCCGCAGCAAACAGCGTCACGTCTCGGCCGGGATCGATACCTTCGGCCTTCAGCAGATAGCGGGCGACCGACGCGAGATTGCCGCTTGTGTCCGGTCCGACGCCGATCGTCTTCCCCTTCAGATCGGCAAAGGAGTTGATACCCTTCCGGGCAATCAGGAAATAAGGGCCCTTCGAGCGGAAGGCGGCCGAGACAATCTTGATGGGCGCCCCCAAGGCGGCGGCACGCAGATAGACGCTGGTTGGCCCGAAGGCGAAGGTGACATCGCCGCGCGAAGTGGCGGTGACGGGGTCCTGCGTGCTGATAAATTCGACGTTCAGGCCCTCCTCTGCGAAGAAGCCCTTCTCCACGCCGAAGACGATGGGCTGCTGCGTATAGCTCGTCGTATCCTGCAGCTTGAGAGTCTTCTTGTCCTGCGCGCCGGCGGATACGGTGAGACCGAGAGTGAGTGTTGCAACACCGAAAAGACGAGCCGGAAGGCTTGTAGAGAACATGATCATTCCTTGGTGTGGATGGTGGCGGAAAGAAACGGGACCGGGATCGGTCAGACGTATTTCCACCTGAGCAGGATGCGCCTCTCCAGCAGGTCGACCAGATAGATGATCAACAATGCGATCGACGTGACGAGAATGACGAGGGCGAAGACACCGGCCGTGTCGTAGATGCCCGAGAGCTTGTTGAGGAGATTTCCAACGCCTGCCTTGGAGGCGACGATCTCAGCAAACAGCGTCGCGAGCAGACAAGTCGCCGCCTCGATACGCACGGCCGCCATGATCGACGGTGTGGCCGACGGCAGCACGACCTTCCAAATGATCTGGCGCCGGCTCGCCCCGAGCGTCCGCGCGACCTTGATGTGATTTTCCTGGACCTGCTTGATACCGGCGATCGTATTGAAAACGAAGAGAAAGTAGCAAAACAGAAAAATGATGAAGACCTTGTGTTCGAAGCCGAGCCCTAAATAAAGAGTCAGAAGAGGAATAATGGTGACCTTCGGAACTGCCATGAACCAGACCAGGAAGGGATTGAGAAACTGATGCACCTTCGGAAAGAGACCCATTGCGATCCCGGTCGCGATGCCGAGGACTGCGCTGAGCCCTACGCCAACACCAGCTTCAGCCAGTGTCACCGACAGGTGAAACAGTAAATTCTCTCTGGTGAAGAGCTGAGGAAAAGCAGCAACGATCTGCGTCGGCGACGCAAGGTAGATTCGTTTTACTGCGCCACTATCGACCGCGATTTGCAGGCCCAGCAGAATCGCGGCGACGACCAGGATCTGGACGATGGGAATCCAGGGAAGCTTGGCAGCAAGAGAGGCCGCAATCTTGCGGCTGTCCTTCCGCGCAGTCTGAACATCAACGACAGTTTGAATCGACTCGACCGACATAGCCATGCCTTGATACGCAACGGGCGGAGATCACGCGCGCGAATGTGTGCTTGCAACGAAAGCAAACTAGACCAATTCGGCAGACAAGATATTCCATAGTTTGATCCAACGCGTGATGACGAATCTCGGAACAGCCCCAGCGACAGTGAAGGAATTTGCAGATGAAATACGGGACACTCGCAAGCACCGGAATTCAGGTGTCACGAATCGCCTTCGGATGTTCGAGCTATGGATCGAAGGACTGGATGCCATGGGCGCTGAGTGAAGAGGAAGGGCAGGACCACTATCGTCGCGCCTTCGAAGCCGGCTTCACCTTCTTCGATACTGCCGACTCCTATTCATCCGGCCTCAGTGAGGAAATCCTGGGCCGGGCGATAAAGCGTTTCGCCGGGGGGCGCGAACAGGTCGTCATCGCCACCAAGGTCTTCTTCGCAACGGGAGCCAACGCCAATCAGAAGGGATTGTCGCGGAAACACATTCGGCATGCCATCGACGACAGCTTGCGCCGCCTCGGCACCGACTATATCGATCTCTATCAGATCCATCGCCTCGATCCGCTTACGCCCTTCGAGGAGATACTTGAGGGGCTCGATGCAGTGGTCCGCGCCGGCAAGGCGCTCCACATCGGCGCATCGAGCATGCACGCTTTCCAGTTTGCAAAGCTGCAATCGATTGCCCAGACCAACGGGTTGGCGAAATTCGTCACGATGCAAAACAAGTACAATCTTCTCTATCGCGAAGAGGAGCGAGAGATGATTCCTCTCTGTCTCGACCAAGGCGTCGGAATCATTCCTTACAGCCCTCTTGCGAGGGGACTGCTCGCGGGCAGCCGACGCGACAACACCGAAAGGTCGCGGGTCGTGAAGGACTTCTCGCGGCCGGAGGATGACTCCGTGATCGACCAGGTGTTCGCCGTGGCGAAGGCTCGCGGATGCAAGCCTGCCCAGGTCGCGCTGGCCTGGTTGCTGCACAACCCTGCCGTGACGGCTCCCATCTTAGGCGCGACCAAGCTCCATCACGTCGACGATGCCGTGGCCGCGCTCGACATCCAGCTCACAGACCAGGAGCTGGACGCGCTCGAAGAGGCCTATCGCCCGCAACAGGTCCAGCACGACCGAAATGAGAAGCTCCAATCAGGTCAGACCGCGGCCACGGATCTCAAATATCTGTTTCGCTGTCCCGTGCCTCACAGATATTGACGATTGCATCCTAAAACTCGCTGCGTATCCAAAACAGAAATAGCGTCCATGCATCCCGATTGGCGAACTTATCGCTATTTGGCAGCGGCACTCGACAACCGCTCGACTGAGCTGCCAACTGGCGCCCAACTTCTGGAGCAGAACCAATGTCCCCCTCCCCGCTGAAGCCCAGCCGCCGGCAGATTCTGAGCTGGGCCGGCGCTCTCGCGGCGGCTGCCGGCACCAACCCGGGATACGCAGCCGAACCGCGCCGGGGCGGCACGCTCTCGCTTCTGCTGGCCGCCGAGCCGCCGACGATATCGGCAGTCGCGCACACCGCTTACAACACGGTCATCGTGGCGGCCAAGGTGCAAGAGGGCCTGCTGACCTACGGCTTCGACCTGACCCCGAAGCCCCAACTCGCGGTCGGCTGGGACGTTGCCGAGGATGGCCTCTCCTACGTCTTCAAGCTGCGCCCAGGCGTGAAATGGCACGATGGCAAGGATTTCACGTCAGCCGACGTGGCCTTCTCGATCAATGCGCTGAAATCGATGCATCCGCGCGGACGCTCGACCTTCGCCAACGTCTCGGAGATCCGCACACCCGATCCGCACACAGTCGTGCTCGTTCTCGCCAAGCCGGCGCCCTATCTGCTCAGCGCATTTGCCGCGGCGGAGACGCCGATCGTACCAAAGCACATTTACGAAAATGCCGGCCCGGTCGACGCAAATCCTGCGAACAACGCGCCGATCGGCACCGGACCGTTCGTCTTCAAGGAATGGGTGCGCGGCAGCCATATCCTTTATGAAAAGAACCCAGCCTATTGGGATGCGGGCAAGCCCTATATCGATCGACTGATCGTCCGCATCATTCCGGACGCCATTGCGCGCGTGACCGCGATCGAGACCGGCGAAATCCAGCTTGCGCCCAACTCGCCGATACCGCTCAGCGATGCCGAGCGGCTGAAAGCCCTTCCCGCCCTCGCATTCGAAACCAACGGCTATCAATATACCAACACGATCTCTCGCGTTGAATTCAATCTCGATCGCCCGATCTTCAGGGATGTCCGAGTCCGCCGCGCGTTCGCGCATGCGATCGATCGCAAGGTGATCCGTGATGTCGTCAACTATGGCTATGGCAAGATCATTGTTGGTCCGGTCAGCGCGTCGCTGACGAAATTCTATGTCGACGATCTCAAGAGCTACCCTTTCGACCTCAAGGCGGCGGAAAAGCTGCTTGACGAGGCCGGCTATGCGCGTGGCGCCGATGGCATCCGCTTCCGTCTGACGCATGACTACGTTCCTTCCGGCGACCTCTACAGGCGCGGGGCCGACTACATCAAGCAGGCGCTGGCCAAGATCGGTGTCGAGGTCACGGTGCGAACCCAGGATTTTCCGACCTACACCAAACGCGTCTATACCGATCGCGATTTCGATTTCACCTTCAACGGCATGAGCAATCTGTTCGATCCCACGGTTGGCATCCAGCGACTGTACTGGTCGAAGAACTTCAAACCGGGCGTCCCCTTCTCGAACGGATCGCATTATTCAAATCCGGAGGTCGATCGCCTGCTCGAGGTTGCGTCAACGGAAGCCGATCCGAAGAAGCGTTATGACGAGTTCGCGGCCTTCCAGCGGATACTTGCCGAAGACCTGCCGGATTTCGGCGTGCTGAGCTCCGGCGAATTCACGGTCTATAGCCGTAACATCGACGGTCACACCGTCGGTGCCGATGGCGTCAGCGGCAACCTCGCCGACGTCCATTTCGTGAAATAGATCGGCAGATGCCAATGCAGGCTTTCGATGTCATCGTCATTGGCAGCGGTGCCGCCGGGCTGACTGCCGCCTGGCACGCGCGAGCCGAGGGCGCCAGCGTCCTCGTCGTCAACAAAGGTATGGCAGGGCGGACCGGCGCAACCATTACAACCGGGGGCGGTATCTCCATCGCCGGACAGACGCTCCGCGCGCTCGGATTGCCGGGCGATCCCGACGACAGCGAGGAAGACTTTCTGGTCGATACGCTGCGAGCCGGTCAGTTTCTCGGCGACCAATCGCTGGTGCAATCCATGGTCACCGGCATCGGTGCTGAGATCGCGCGTCTCGTGGCGCTGAAGACGCCAATGCGGTTCATGAAGCGCGCGCCCGGCCACAGTTCCGGCCGCGGCGTGCATATTTCGGGACCCGACATTCAACGCATACAGCTGCAGGCCGCGGTCGGCGCCGGCGTCCGCTTCCTCGAGAACTTCCAGTCGAGCGGGCTGCTCCAGGACCGGGAGGGTCGCGTCGTCGGCGTTACCGGGCTTGATCGCACGACGGGCGAGGTCAAATCCTCTGCTGCCAACGCCATCGTCCTCGCAACCGGCGGAACGACATCCAACTGGTCGCTGCGGACCGCGCCCGAGGAACTGACCGGCGACGGCCACGCCATGGCTCTTCAGGCCGGCGCGGAATTGATCGAGATGGAGATGTTGCAGTTTCTGCCCTGCTGTCTCGTCGCACCGGAGATGTGGCGCGGCCTCCAGTTCCCCTGGATTCTCGGTCCGCAGAGCGGCATCAGGGCCTGGCTTCTCAACAAGTACGGCGAGCGCTTCATGGCGCGCTGGGATCCGGAGCGGATGGAGCTATCGACCCGCGACATGGTTGCCTTTGCCAGCGCCAATGAGGTGGTCGAAGGTCGCGGCAGCCCAAATGGCGGCGTCTATCTCTCCTGGGCTCACCTGCCGCGCGACATCCTCGACAACTACTTCCGCATCTCGTCCAGCGTGTCGGCCGACTGGCGCTGGGAAGGCTTCGACATGACGCCGCTGGTCGAGCGCATCCGCGCCGGTCACGCCATCGAGGTCGCGCCCGCCGCGCATTTCTCAATCGGTGGCATCAGGATCAATGATGCGGGCGAAACCGGCGTCCCGGGGCTCTTTGTTGGCGGCGAGACCGCCGGTGGCCTGCACGGCGGCAACCGGCTCTCGGGCAATGCGGGCGCCCAGGTTCTGGTCCAAGGCAAAAACGCCGGCATCGCCGCCGCGCGCTTCGCGCAGCAGAACGCCACGCACGCGCAACCCGGCAACGATGCCGAACTGAAGGATCGCATCCTGGCGCCCCTCACCCGGCGAGACGGCGCGGCTCCCTCGGAGACAAAGCAGCGCCTGACGCGGCTTGCCGAACGATCCTTGTCGCCGGTGCGCGAGGCCGTGTCGATCAAGGCCGGACTGGACGAGCTCGCCGACATCGTCGCCAATGACATTCCACATCTCTCGACCAGGCAATCCGAGCGGCCATGGAACAGGGACTGGACCGACGCACTGGAGTGCCAGGCGGCGGTCCATGTGCTCCACGCAGCGCTGATATCGGCCGAGGCACGCACCAGCTCGCTCGGCGCGCACCGGCGGCGGGATCAACCCACCACATCCGACGCTCCGCTGTCGCATGGTCTGGTTCGCCGCGCACCAGATCTGGTCCAACATCGTTTCGAGCCAGTCGCATTTTCTCTCGTGAGCCCCGCCGCATGACGACGATCCATCTGCGGCGAGCCGGCGACGCCCCAGATGACTGGGAGAACATCGATCTGCCCTCTCCGGCGGACGCCGGCCTTGCGGCCACAAGCTGGAGCGAGGTCTCAGCCAGCGCGGCGCTGGCCTGGATTCAGCGCAAGACCGATCCGTCACTGGCTTTCCTGCTATCCTGTCGGCGCGGCCTGTGCGACGTCTGCGCCGTGCGCATCGACGGCAAGGTCGTCACCGCCTGCACGACGCCTGTTCGCCACGGCATGCGAATCGAGCCGACCAAGGACAAGCTTGCCCTCGCCGGCACGATTATCGATATCAGCCTCGTGCGGCGCGCTCGCATTTAGTGGAGATACATCTGTGTCCGCTACAATTCTCGCCAGACAAGCTTCCCTTCCGCTCAGGCAAAGCGCTATCTTAGCTAAGTGCCAGGATAATTCATGAGCTCTCATTATAAGGTTGCGTCTGGCCGGGCTGCTTTGGCTGCGGAAGTCGTAGGTCACGGCGCGCCCGTTGTATTTCTGCACGCGGGCGTCTGCGATCGCCGCATGTGGCGCTCGCAACTGGATGGCGTTGGCGCAAGCAACACCGCGATTGCCTACGATCGGCGAGGCTTTGGCGAGACCCGTGCGGAGAGCGAGGATTATTCTGCGGTCGCCGACTTGTCGGCAGTGATTGACACCGTCGCCAATGGAGCGCCCGCGGTCCTTGTTGGATGCTCGCAAGGCGGTCGTATTGCGCTCGACACGGCGCTCGCGCATCCATCCCGTGTGCGCGCCCTCTTTCTGATCGCGCCTTCCTTAGCTGGTGCGCCCGAGCCGAATTATCCACCCGAAATCGACGCCCTGATGGCGCGGTTGAGGGATGCTGAGAGGGACGGCGATCTGGATCGCGCGAATGCAATCAAGGCGCACCTGTGGCTGGACGGCCCGCTCCAGCCCGAGGGACGCGTCGCAGGCCATGCGCGCGAGTTGTTCCTCGACATGAACGGCATCGCGCTTCGATCCCCTCCTGCTGGATCCAACCTCGATGTCGCGCCCGCCGTTGATCGTCTCGGCGAGATATCGGCTCCATCGTTGGTGATCTGGGGTGACCTCGACTTTCTTCACATCCAGGAGCGAAGCCGTCATATGACAGCGAAGATGCCGAACGCGTCTGGCTACATGTTGCCAGGCGCTGCCCATCTACCGAGCCTCGAACGACCGGGAGATGTCACGGATCTGCTCGTGGAGTTCGTTAAAAGCAAACGATGAACGAGGATAGCCGGCGGTCGCGGTCTCCACATTTCAGGTTTGCCGTTGGCGTGCTGATACTCGCGATCAGCCCCAAAGCGTGTCATTTCGGTCCCCGACAGCACTTTTGCGCCCAGATTTGCGCCGCGAGGGATCTCCAATCGTGAGATTATCCTTCAAAACGGTAGACGTCTTCACAGGCACTCGCTTCCAGGGAAATCCACTTGCCGTCGTACTCGACGCCGACGCTCTCTCTACGGTTCAGATGCAGGCGATTGCACGCGAATTCAACTACTCGGAGACTGCTTTCGTTTGCGCTCCGCGAGATCCGCTCAATACCGCCGAGGTCAGGATATTCACCCCCACCGTGGAAGTGCCGTTCGCCGGGCACCCTAATATCGGCACAGCCTTTGTGCTGTCTTCCATGGCTCAATACTCTAACGCCGGCGTACTGCGTTTTGAGGAACGCGCGGGTCTCGTAGCCGTCCATATTGCTCGCAGCCAAGGCGGCATTATCCGCACGGAGCTTATCGCTCCGCAAGCGCTCTCGGTGGCGACGACGTTTCCTCCCGAAGCCATAGCCGATTGCCTTGGGCTTGACTGGACCGATATCAGCGTCAAGCACCATGCTCCGATTATCGCTTCCGTCGGACTTCCCTTCCTGATCGCCGAGATCGTGTCCCGCAAGGCGCTCGCCCGTGCTTCACCGCGAGCTGCTGAATTTGCCAAATACCTCCCGAGGAACGGCGCGGACGCAATCTACATCTATACCCACGACGTCGCGGCTGGAGATGGGGAGCACATCGATCTGTCGGCTCGGATGTTCGCCCCGTGGGACGGCCTCCCGGAGGACCCGGCAACGGGTAGTGCAACCGGCGCCGCAGTCGCTTTAGCCTACAGGACGGGCGCTGCACTTCCTCGAGTCGGTCCGGTGCGCGTTGCGCAAGGCGTTGATATGGGGAGGCCATGCCTGCTGGAAGCTTCAATTATAACCCAGGCCGATCAAACCCTCATCGCTCGCGTTGGGGGCACCTGCGTGGACGTCATGGAAGGAACAATACAGCTCTAGCGATCGGATTCGCAGCAGAGAGCGGGCGGCAGTTCAATCCACCTGGCCCTCAACGATGACCAGATTTCCGACTGAGCTGCGCAACCGAAGCCCAATGATCTTTTGGTAGTCTGGCGAATTGTACCACCCTTCCGCGGCTTCGCGCGACGGGAATTCGATGATGACGAGTCGCGCGTGCGGCCATTCTCCCTCCAGCAATTTGAGACTGCCGCCACGCACGACGAACTTGCCGCCGAAAGCCTGAAGCGTGGCTGGTACCGCCCTTCGATATTCAGAAAACGCGACTTCATCTTTCAGAGTCTCGGCTGCGACAACGAAGGCCTTCATGATCTCCTCCCCGCTCTGTTAGGCGCGATCGGCACCTGGCGTTACAGGATACGAATTCCTGTTGGTGTGACCAGCGTGTTTGGCGCGGAAGAGTGCTGCCGCCAAATCAATCCCGCCAATCGTCATGCGTCGCCTCTTCTTATCTCTCGACGCACACCAAAAGGCATATTCCTTCTATCGACTTTTTTCCGCAGCATCCCTAGCCTTCGAGCGCTTTCCAACAGAGCCTGAGGCTCAGTCACCGCGCTGCGGAGGTGTGTGCATGAGCGCCAATTCGATCTGGTACACGCGTTGCCCGGTGCCCTCGCCGCTCGGGCTCGCCGCACGTTTCGGCTGGCTCGACGAGGCGTTCGGCCGATACGGCATCGACGTGCAGTCGATCGGGGACTCCCGCGATCCTCTGGTTCGCGAGAGCCATTTCAATCACACGCTGCGCTGGTCGTTCCGGCAGGGCGGCAACATCCCGGCGATCCGTGCCCGTTCCGACGGTCGCGAGACGAGACTGATCGGGTTGACCTGGGTCGACGAGTATCAAGCCATCATCACTCTGCCCGGATCCCGGCTTCGGAGCATCGACGACCTGCCCGGACGCCGCATCGGCATCCCGCGACGCGCTGGAAACATTGTCGATTTCCATCGGGCCACCGCACTCAAGGGCGTCGTCTCCGCGCTGTCGTTGATCGGGAGATCAATCGAAGCGGCCACGCTCGTCGATGTCGCGATCGAGGAATCGATCATCACGCACAAGGGCGACCCGGGCCTGCACGGGCTGGCACGGCGGCACCCCTACTGGCATGAGATAGCTGCCCTTGCCCGCGGCGACGTCGATGCGATTTTCGTCAAGGGTGCCGAGGGCGTCACCATCTCCAACCTTCTTAGCGCGGCCGTCGTCGTCGAGACCGGCCATCATCCCGACCCGAAGGTCCGCATCAATAATGGCACGCCGCGCACGCTCACCGTCGACGCCTCGTTCATCGAGGAGCGCCCGGATCTCGCCGTCGAGCTGGTGACACAGGTGCATCGCGCATCCGACTGGGCGCATCAGCATCCCGCCGAGACGTTGCGCTTCGTGGCCCAGGAGGTCCTGACCAGCGAGGAGGCCGCCGCGTCCGCATACGGCGACGCCCACCTGAAGCTTGGCCTCGGCCTGCCGCCGGAGCAGGTCGCCGCTATCGACCATTTCAAGGATTTCTTGTTGAGCTTCGGCTTTCTGGAGAAGGATTTCGACGTGAATGCATGGGTCGACCGTCGCCCGCTCGAGGGCGTGTTCAAGGCAGCAGCCGAATGATCAGCTCTGTTGAACCCACCACGCAACGACCGACCGATGCGGCAGACGGGAACGGCACGACACAGGTCGATCAAGGGTGGGGCGCCGGACCCAGCGCGCGTCACGAAGAGCTCGCCGCGCGCTTCCGGCCGCTGTTCCTGAAGATCAGGGCCACGGCAGTCGCGCGCGACAACGAGCACCACCTCCCCGTCGACGAAATCAGGTGGCTCAAGGACGCCGGATTTTCCAGGCTTCGCCTCCCGGTCGAACACGGCGGCCTCGGGGTGACGCTGCCGGAGTTCTACGCACTGCTGATCGAGCTGTCCGAAGCCGACCCCAACATCACCAACGCATTCCGCTCCCATTTCGGCTTCACCGAGGATATCCTCAACGCGCCCGCATCGCCCAAACGCACTCTGTGGCTCGAGCGCATCGCAAACAACGAGACGATTGGAAGCGGTTTTTCGGAAACCGGCGACGCCAAGGCCTCCGCAGCCTCGACCCGGTTGAGCCGGAACGGCGACCATTGGCTGCTGAACGGCGCGAAGTACTACACCAGCGGCTCGCTCTATGCCGACTGGATCAATCTCGGCGCGACCGATGACGACGGCAAGCCGATCGGCGCGCTGGTTCCGACCCGCGCCGAGGGCGTACAGATTCTCGATGATTGGGACGGATTTGGACAGACGCTGAGCGCCAGCGGCACGGCGCTCTTCAAGAATGTCGTGATTTCAGACGATCTTCTCAATCCGGCGCAGGTGCGCTTTCGTTACACCAACGGCTTCTTCCAGACCGTGCATCTGGCCACTCTCGCCGGCATTGGACGAGCAGCCGCCAACGATCTCTCTCGCCTGGTCGCCGAGCGTCGCCGCATCTACAGCAATGGCAACGCAGCCCGGGTGGCGGAAGACCCTCAAGTGCTCCAGGTCGTCGGCAAGGTGCGCGCGGCAGCCTATGGCGCCGGTGCGATCGCACTGAAAACGGCCGAGGCATTGCAGCGTGTCCATGCCGCTCATCTGGCGGGCGACGCAGACAGCGCGGATCGCGCAAATGTTGCTGCCGACATCGAGGTGAGCCAGGCCGTGACCGTGATTACCGATCTTGTCCTCGGTGCCACCACGATCCTGTTCGATGCCCTTGGCGCCTCTGCGGCAAAGCGAAGCGTGGGGCTCGACCGTCACTGGCGCAATGCGCGAACGATCGCCTCGCACAATCCGCGGATCTATCGCGAGCGCGCGGTTGGCGACTTTTCGGTCAATGGAACAAAGCCCGAGGTACTGCATCGCGCAGGATTGCCCGATAGCCCGGCCGCGATCCGCACGTCGCAAGCCTGACCTGTACCTTCTGAGGGCTGCCCCATGCGTCGCCTGCTCGTTGCCCTCATGGCGCTGCTCGTGGGCGTCGCGCCATCGACCGCGACCTCTCCGGTTCGCGGCGGCACCCTGAACTATCTGCTCGCCGTCCAGCCAGCGATGCTCGTCGCCTTCACGACCGACGGCGTGCGGCAGATCAGCCCGAAGATCACCGAAGGCCTGCTCACCTACGATTTCGATCTGACACCACGACCAAGCCTCGCGACAGCCTGGCGCGTCAGTGAGGACGGGCTGACCTATGTCTTCACACTGCGCTCTGGCGTAAACTGGCACGACGGCAAGCCTTTCACAGCGGCGGACGCTGCCTTCTCCATTCTTCTACTGAAGGAGGTCCATCCGCGCGGCCGCATCACGTTTGCAAATGTCGCAAGCACGGATACGCCCGACGATCAGACCTTGATCCTGCATCTCAGCAAGCCGGCGCCCTACCTCCTCAACGCGCTCGACGCGCAGGAATCTCCGATCGTCCCCAAGCACATCTACGGAAGCGGCAAGGCTGATACGAATCCCCGCAACAACGCCCCTATCGGGACCGGACCGTTTCGATTCGTCGAGCTGGTGCATGGCAGTCACTTGATACTCGAGGGTAACCCCAACTATTGGGATCCGGGCAAGCCCTATCTCGACCGGATCGTGTATCGATTCGTCAACGATGCGGCCGCGCGCTCGGTAGCGCTCGAGACCGGCGAGGTCGACCTTGCCGATGGGATCATCATTCCGCTCAGCGAGATCGAACGAATTTCGGCGCTACCGCACATCACTATTGAGCGCAAAGGAACGATCTTCAATTCCGGCGTCAAGCGGCTTGAATTCAATCTCGACAATCCGATCCTGTCTGATTTGCACGTGCGCCAGGCGATCGCACATGCGATCGACAAGAAATTCATTCGGGACGTGGTGTGGTACGGCCATGGCCAGATCGTGTCCGGGCCGATCAGCCCGGATCTCGCGCCCTTCTACGTCAAGGATCTGCCGAGCTACCCGTTCGACCTGACCAAGGCCAATGAGTTACTCGACGTCGCCGGCTACAAGAGGGACGCCAGCGGTGTCCGGTTCAGGCTACCCCATGATTTTCGTCCGTCGTCCGACGGCGACAAGCGTACCGCCGAATACGTCAAGCAGGCGCTGGCCAAGATCGGGATCGATATCACGGTTCGCTCCCAGGATTTTCCAAGCTATGTCAGGCGCGTTTACACCGACCGCGATTTCGCCTTCACGACCAACTCGATGACCAACACGTTCGACCCGACCGTCGGCGTGCAGCGGCTCTACTGGTCGAAGAACTTCAAGCCCGGCGTGCCGTTCTCCAACGGTTCGCACTATCGCAACGACGAGGTGGATCGATTGCTGGAAGCCGCCGCCGTCGAGAACGACACCGCGACGCGGAAGGAACTGCTGGCGAAATTCGAGGCCATTGTCGTGCGCGAACTGCCGGATCTGAACCTCATCTCGGACGACAACTTCTCGATTCTGAACAAGCGCGTCGTGGATGCCGTGGTCGACGCGAGTGGGATTTCGGGTAACTTCTCCAGCGTCTATCTGGTGGGCCACACAAAGTAGATTTCCCGCAACGGCTGCTTCAAATAGGAGCCGTCAGGCCGCTTTGGCCTGCAGGTAGCGCACCCGCGGGATGACATGCTCGGCGAAGTGTCGCATGTTCTGGTCGACGGGCTGGAATTGCAGCATGAAGAGCTCGACGCCGATGGCATTGAACTCGATGATCCGACGGGCGACCGTATCGTAGCTTCCGACCAGGCGCGCCGACGTGCCACCGTTGGTCCCGACCCTTGCCTCCTTTGCCGCGGTCTTGAACATCTGCGCTTCCGGATCGGCGTTGGCAACGACCCGCGCCCGCGTCGGCTTGTCCTGCTCCGAGATCGCGAACAAATCGGTCAGTTCGGCCTGCGCTTCCTCGTCCGTCTCACGCGCCACGACAAAGGCCGCCAGCCCGAAACGTATCGGCGCGGCGCGCCGCGGCCTCCGCGCCACGTCCTGGATCAGCGCGCGGATATCGTCGAGCGGTTGTCCGTTCATGAAATAGACGTCGGCAAAATCCGCGGCCAGCGCACGCGCCGCCTCGGACTCGCCGCCGAGATAGATGGTTGGCCGGGTCCGGTGTCTATCGCTGGGGCGCAGCTGGTAGGATGCGACATTGAAATGACTGCCTTTGAAATCCACGCGGCGGCCTGATGTCAGCCCATCCACGATCTCGATCCATTCGCGGCCATACGCGTAGCGGTCGTCGTGCTCGGGGAAGCCTATGCCGGCACGCTCCAGCTCCGGGCGGTACCACGCATTGACAAGGTTGATCCCGAAGCGACCACCGCTGATGTCCTCGATCTGCAAGGCCATCTTCGCGAGCACCACCGGGTGCTGCAACAGCGGCTTGATTGCCGCGATCAGCTCGATCCGGTTTGTTATGGATGCGAGAGCCGCAGCGCCCGTCCAGGTCTCCAGCAGGTCCTGATCGTCTCCGCTTGGATGGATGATGTGCTGGGCCAGTAGCGTCGAGTCATAGCCCAGCGACTCCGCTTCGAGGATCTGACGGCGGACGCGTTCCCATGAGGCGTCCGGCGGATCCTTTGGATGATGGCGCGATGCCCAGCTGCCATGCGTGAGAGCCCACACATCAAATCGCAGGGGTAGTGCCATCTGATTCAATCCTCGCGCCGATAGCTACAGCACTGGCCAAGGGCCGGGCCTCGACCAGATCGAGCCCCCCGCAAGCCCTCAAAACGCGGGAATCTGGCCGGGCAGCTTGTCCTTGATGAGTTGGCGGATTATGTCGTTCTGATAGGCGCGCACCAGCTTGGGTACCCAGGCGGCATCCTTGTCGCGCTCACGGACTGCGATGAAATTACTGTAGGGATTGTTGACGGGGGATTCCATCGCGATGGAATCCTTAACCGGGATCAGTCCGGCCGGAACAGCGTAGTTGGTGTTGATCACAGCGGCGTCGACGTCGTCGAGGCTGCGCGGAAGCTGAGCCGCATCGATCTCGCGGAGCTTCAACTTCTTCGGGTTGTCGACGACGTCGAGAGCGGTAGGCAACAGAGCCACGCCCTCTTTGACCTTGATTAGCTTCTCGTTTTGCAGCAACAGCAGCGCACGTCCGCCGTTGGAAGGATCGTTGGGAATGCCGATCGAAGCGCCGTCCTTGATCTCGGCGACGGACTTCGCCTTCCTGGAATAGAACCCAATAGGGGCGATGATGGTCTCGCCGACCGGGATGATCTTGTAGCCCCTCGTCTTGATCTGGTTGTCGAGGAAAGGCTTGTGCTGGAAAGCATTTGCGTCGAGATCGCCGGCGTCAAGCGCGGCATTGGGAAGAAGATAGTCGTTGAAGACCACCACCTGGATGTCGAGACCATCTTTGGCAGCGATCTCCTTGACTTTCGCCCAGATGATCTCGGCGTCACCGCCGGAGATTCCGACCTTGAGTTTCTGATCGGCGAAGGCCGGCGTGGCGAGAAGCGCTAATGCGGCGAAGAGCGAGAGCAGACGATGTTTCATTTTTGTGCGTTCTTGCAAGCTTGGAAAGGAGACGATCGGATAATGAGAAGAACTCCCGACATACGCAATGAAACGCTAAACCAAACTTTGCTGCGACCGTGAAAGGATCGTCTTCAGCACGAGTTCACGCAGCAAGGTCTCATCAATTGCGGTCAAGGAAACTCTGCACTTCGCGAAACAGGACATCGCGCCCTGTCTCCAGTTCGACGAAGTGCGTGGCGCGCGGGATTTCGATCAAGTGGCGCACGGGCGCATTGCGGAGAAGTCCGAACAGAGCCTGAGATTGGCTGAGCGGCGTCAATTCGTCCCATTCACCACGAATGATCAGCGTTGGCGCGGAGATCTTGCCGGGATCGTAGATCGCCTTGTTAACACTCCAATACGCCGCACCGTCAGCCAGGACGCCTGTCGGCGAGCGGAAGCGTGGGGGATTGTGCGCTTTCGCGTCGGATTGATTCGCCAGAACAGCCTGCTCCCAGATCTTCTTCCACGCCGGTGGGAATATCTCCTCCGCCCGTCCATCCGGCACGCCGGTCTGGAGGCGTTTGAGCGAAGCGTCGATCGTCCATTCCTGCCAGGCTGCTTCCGGGGCCTTGCTGGCGCCTGAAGAGAGCCACGGCGGCGCGAGCAGGACCAGGCCGGCTACATGGTCCGGATGGTCGGCGGCATAGCTCCCGGTGATCAGCGTGCCCCAGGACCAACCGATCAACTGGACTTTTGCGATGGCACGTTTTGCAAGAATGTATTTGACGGCGGCAGCGAGGTCCTCGACGGCGTCCCTGGTCGTGGCGAACGGCTTCGACTGATCCTTGGGAGGCGTCGAGCCGCCATATCCCCGCACGTCGACGAGCCAGACGTCATAGCCGTGCGAAGCGATATAATCGGCCCAGGATCCATTTCCGACGGCGAGATCGAACACCGTTTCCGAAGGCTGGGTCGATCCATGGATATAGAGCACGGTGCGCGAGGCGCTGAAGGTCTTCAGCCCCTCGGGGTGCTTGTTTCGCAGAAAGAGCTGAACGCCGGGCGTCTCGGACGCGATATGAAAGTCTTCGGTGGCGAGCTGAAGCGGCTCCTTCGCCCAAGCCGGCGGCGATGCAAGCGAGAGCGACGCGAGAAGTGACGACAGGAGCAAGTGCTTCATATGACTTCCCTCAGATTGCAGACGCCGATTTCGATCCCACCCTTGCAAGAAATCACAACCTTGCAAGAACATGTGCTCCGCGTATTTCGGCGCTCATGCCCGCGCCCGTCAATTCCAAATAGTTTGGTGCAATGAGAATGATTCAACTCCAGCGCATCTCGCATCGATCAAACCCGCGCGTATTCGGGATATACATCAAAGCAAGAAAACTTATCCGCGCGCACATTGAGGAAATAATTCCGTCGAACGCCTGATCTCCTTTGAAATGAACGTCTTATTTCTCTGCGCGGATTGACTCGATACCGGTGCGATGCCGATCTGCCGTTCGCATTCGCGCTTCACGCGACGCTACGGCAGTTCACTAAGGGGGCACCATGTCGGCATACATTCGCAACGGAAGGCCGGGACGACGCGATATTGTTCGCCTGGCGCTCGCAGCGGGAGCCCTCTCTCTGTCAACACGGCGTGGTTGGACACAGACCAGCGCGAAGCCGGACACCATCCGCATCGGTTATCTGACGGCGGCGCGAGCCTGGGTTGTCGGCAAGACCGACGGCAGCTTCGACAAGGCTCTCGGCGCCAAAATCGAATGGGTGCCCTTTCCGTCGGGAGGCCCCGCGCTATCCCTACTCGCCGCCAAGCAAATCGACTTTGCGATCTTTGGCAACACGCCGATCGTAGCCGGCCTTTCGCGAAAGCTGCCCATTCAGATTCTCGGCTCGCCCGAAATCGTTGCCACTAGCGAGCGACTGGTGACCAAGCCCGGCATCACGACGCTGAAGGATCTCGAAGGCAAGCGGATTGCCGTGGCGCCCTCCTCCACCATGGCCTTCGCGCTCGAGGCTGTGATCCGCATCAACAAGCTCGACGCCAGCAAGATCAAGCGCCTGCCTTTGAGCCAGCCGGATACGATCGCGGCCTGGAAGCGCGGCGATATCGATGCGACCTATATCAACGGACCCTTCTGGGCAGAGCTGTTGGCCGATGGCGGCCAGCAGTTGCTGGTGTCGGAGCAATTGCAGCCGTCCGGCGTCTTCGTCTGGAACAGCGCCGTGGTCAGAACAGAATTTGCCGAGAAGTATCCTGACACGGTCGTGACGTGGCTCCGGACGGTTCAGGCACAGTTCGATCGCTATCGTTCCGACCCGGAGGGGATCTCGCGCATTCTGGCGAAGGACTTCGGCGCACCGTTCGAGGCCGTCCGCGACACACTGGCCGGCCTCCGTTACCCTACCTTCCAGGAGCAGCTGGGCCCGAAATATTGGGGCGATGGGCCGGCCGCAGCGGAGGATGCTCCGCTTGTCAAAGCTCTCGGCGAAGCCGCCGCGTTCCTGGCCGAGGCCGGTGAAATCAAGCGCGACGACGTTCCGGCCTCGTTTGTTCCCGCGGTCAACTACGCTTTGCTTCGCCGCGCGTTCCCGTCTTGAGTGGCACCAGACGTTTCCTGATCGGCCTCTCTGCGGTCGCCGGCGTCACCCTGGTATGGGAAATAGCCGGTCGAACGCGTTTGGTCGAACCGTTGCTGCTGCCGCCGCCGTCGGAAATCTTGACGACGGCGTTCGACCTGATCCGGGATGGTTATCGCGGCACGCCGCTTTGGGCGCATCTCGCACTCAGCCTCGTGCGAGCTCTCGGCGCGTTTGCTGTCGCTACGCTGGTCGGTGTGCCGCTCGGGCTCGCCATGGGCGCTGCGCCGAGCTTCGGCGCCGCGGTCGACCCGTTTGTGCAATTCCTGCGCCCACTGCCCAAACTTGCCCTCATCCCGCTGGTGATCCTGTGGTTCGGCATCGGCGAGACGTCGAAGGTCCTGCTAATCTTCATCTCCGCCGTACTCAGTATCATCGTTGGCACTGTCGCCGCAGTTGGCGGCGTGCAAAGACAGCGGATCCGGGCCGGACGTGCTTTGGGCGCGCATGGCGCCACGCTGTTTCGTTACGTGATCCTCCCTCACATCCTGCCTGAGCTGTTCGTGACATTGCGGCTGTCCTTTGGAATCGGCTGGACGACATTGATCGCGGCGGAAATGATCGCCGCCGACGCCGGTATAGGCTGGATGGTCGTCAATGCTGGCGCTTACCTGCGCACCGACATTGTCATGCTCGGCATCGTCCTGCTGGGCGGCACGGGCTATGCGCTGGACCTTGCGCTGGTCGGCCTCCAGCGTTGGCTCGCCCCTTGGGCGGGACGCGCCTGAGATGGCTGACTCTCCGCTCATCGTACTCAAGGAAGTCGAGAAGCGCTTCGAGGATGCGCGCGCCCGTCGCACGACTGTTGCGCTAGACGGCTTTTCTCTCACCATTGCCGAAGGCGAATTCGTCTGCCTTCTGGGCCCCAGCGGCTGCGGCAAGTCGACTGTCCTGGACCTGCTTGCCGGCTTCGACCAGCCGACCCGCGGCGATGTCCGGATCGGCGGCAAGCCGGTTGGCCGCCCATCTCCGGACCGCGGTATCGTGTTCCAGGAAGCCACGCTGTTTCCCTGGTTATCGGTCTTCGACAACATCACCTTCGCACCCCGCCTGGCCGGGCGTTCTGCGACAGAGTACCGGGCTCAAGCACAGGAACTGATCGATGTCATGGGGCTGCGAGGCTTCGAGCACCATGCTGTCTACGAGCTCTCAGGCGGAATGCGTCAGCGCGTTGCCATTGCGCGGGCCTGGATCTCGCAGCCGCTGCTCCTGCTGATGGACGAACCCTTTGGCGCGCTGGATGCCCAGACCCGGCTTGCCATGCAGGAATTGCTGTTGGCCGCCCGAGAGAAGCGCCGCTCAACCGTATTGTTCGTCACGCACGACATCGAGGAAGCGCTGTTCCTGGCGGATCGCATTGCCATCATGAGCGGCCGACCCGGGCGGATCGTTCACGAGATCGACGTTCCGTTTCAATGGCCCCGAATCTATCAGGACATCGTCGCGACTTCATCCTTCGGAGAGTTGAAGCGATCGATCCTGGCGATGCTGCGCGAGCAAACGGTCTCCCCCCGCGAGAAGACCATTGCACAGGAGTCCAGTCCAACGACGTGACTTCTAGCGATCACCATTGCTGCACGACCAACTCATTCTTATTTCTCCGCCGATATTGACTGGCACGTGACGAAAATGGCTCGATTGCGTGTCAGTCGTGGAGCGGTCATGCAGTTTCAATCGGGTCCCCAGCGAGTACCGGACAAGACACCTCGACAGCGCGTCCAGGCTTCGAATGATCGCCCCTGGACCGCGGTCGAGAAGCACAAGCTTCGCGGACTTGTCGATCGGCAACAGCCGCTCCTCAAGATCGCTCGCACGCTCCGGCGACCGCTCGCTTCGGTCGTTGCGATGGCCTCCGGCCTCGGGCTGCCATTGAACCGCTGACCTCCGACATCATGCTTCCTGGGATAACGACAACATGTCCAAGACGACACGGCGCGACTTTCTGATCGGCACGTCCGCGGTTGCGGGTGCTGCGCTCACCGGCACAAAGGGATTGGCCGACACGCCCCAGCCATATGATCTCGTGATCCGTGGCGGCGACGTCATCGACCCCAGCCAGAAGCTGCGCGGCGTCCGCGACGTCG
Organism: Bradyrhizobium sp. 61; assembly: GCF_023073075.1. NCBI lineage: Bacteria > Pseudomonadati > Pseudomonadota > Alphaproteobacteria > Hyphomicrobiales > Nitrobacteraceae > Bradyrhizobium > Bradyrhizobium sp. 61. The sequence continues at coordinate 157,500 of NZ_JADPIU010000011.1, forward strand.
GCATTCGCTATGGACAGATCGCGGCAGTCGAGCCGTCGATCGATCCGTCGCTGGCCAAACGTTCCATCGACGCAAAGGGCAAGTTGGTCACCCCTGGCCTCGTCGACCTTCACACCCACATCTACGCCTATGGATCCGCGATCGGAATTCCACCCGACGAACTGGTGCCCTTCTCCGGCACGACGACGTATGTCAGCGCCGGCGACGCCGGCGCGAACAACTTCTCGGGCTTCAAGCGCCAGATCGTCAGCCAGTCGCGAAGCCGCGTCTTCGCCTTCGTTAACATCTCGGTGATCGGCCTGGCCGGCTTTCCTGTCGGTGAAAACGTCAACATCAAATACGCCGATGCGGACGCCACGGCCCGCACGATTGCCGAGAACCAGGACATCGTGCTGGGAGCCAAGGTCCGCGAAACTCTCGCGCTGGTCGGCGATAACGGCATCGAACCTCTAAAGCGCGCAATCGAGGCGGTCGAGCTGTCGGGCACCAAAGGCCGCGTGATGTGTCACATCGGCGATGCGCCCGGTGACCTCCAAGTGCTGGTGAACCAACTCCGCCCCGGCGATATTCTCACCCACCCCTATAGCAGTCTCGGCAACAATACGGTGCAGAACGGCAAGGTCCTGCCGGCTCTGCTCGAGGCAAAGAAGCGGGGCGTCATCATCGATGTCGGGCACGGCGCCGGGAGCTTCAATTTCGACATCGCGGAGGCCGCGATCCAGCAGGGCCTGACCTTCGATACGATTTCCAGCGATGTTCACGTCGTCGCCGCGAACACGCCGAGTCAGCCCTACCTGCCCTGGGTTCTCAGCAAGTTTCTCGCGCTGGGATTTTCGCTCGAGGATGTCATCGCTGCGGCAACGATCAAGCCAGCTGCGATTATCGGAAAAGTGCCGAAGCTCGGTACGTTGCAGGTCGGCGCTCCCGGCGACGTCTCAATTCTGGAACTCGTCGAAGGCCCCGTGCAGTTGCTCGACACCTCGAACAATCCCCGTACCGGCAAGGCTTACTTAAAGGCTGTGCAGACCATCCGCGAGGGCGTTCCGAATGGACGTCCGTACCAACTGCCGTTCACGGTGAACTAAGGGCGTGAGCAGGCGAGGCCTACGGGAAACACGTCCGCCTGGCATCCTTTCTGACAATTGAAAGGACAAGCACCATGAGCCACGAGAATTCATCACATCACGTTGTCATCAGGTCCATGGCGGAGGCGGATGTCTCTGACGTTCACAATATCCATACGAATTGCCTGCAAACATCGCTTGCAAATCACTATACTCGACAGCAGCTACAGGCGTGGCTCACAGGGCGCACACCGCAGGGCTACTGGCGCAGTCAACAGGCGGGCTCACCTTACTTGGTGGCGACGATCAACAATACGATAGTAGGTTACGCGAACTGGACGGACGACGAATTGATGTCGCTCTTTGTCCGGCCAGATTTCCAAAAAGCCAGAATTGGAACCAAGCTCTTCGAGGCATGCGACGAGCAGGCGGAACTATCTCATGTCAAGGCGACCCTGGGTGCAGTCGATTTCTATAGCCGGTTCGGTTTCAAGGTCGAGCGTGAAGGATATGATGTAAAGCGAGACGTCCGCATACCTCATATCTTCATGCGAAGGCCCAAGCCGTAGATCGCATCGCTACCCCCTCGCAAATTCTCTATCCGTCCCAAAGGTCGGGCAGATCCATCACTTCCGTGTCGCAATCGCGACCAAAAAGTCCGACGCCGATGGTCTACCCAGGCATCGAGACGAAATCGGCAATCTCCTGGAGCGCCTCCGTCGCCTCTGGAAACAACCCCAGAAAAGCGTGCCAGACGTGCGGCAGCTCCGGCCAGATGCTTAGATTGGTCCTCACACCGGCTTCATCGAGACGGACCGCGAATTTCCTGCTGTCGTAAGCGAGCGCTTCAATCGCACTCGCCTGTAACAATGTCGGCGGCAGCTTCGCCAGGAGTTCGCGTGGCGCGTTGACCGGCGAAATACGATAGTCAGCGGGATTGTCGTTCGGACGGAGATAGGTGGCCGTTGCGGCGGCCAAGGATTCCGCGGTCGCAATCTGGTCATCAATTCCAACACGTTCCGCCGGGGACAAATTATCCAGCGTGCCCGCGATCAGAACGAGGCGATCGGGGAGCCGCTCGCCCTTGGCCGCAAGTTCCAGACAGGTCGCCGCGGCCAGGTTTGCGCCCGCGGAATCGCCGACCAGGCTCAGATGCGTCGGCGTGCCCGAGTTACCTTTATCCCACTCGCGATCCGGGCCGTTCAACGCAGCCCAACGAACGGCACTGACACAATCTTCGAGCGCGGCAGGAAACCGGTGTTCGGGCGCCAATCGATAGTCGACGACCAGAACCGCGGCACCGCTAAGACGGGCAAGAGTCGCGGTCACGGCCCGGTAATCACGTGGAGAGCCGCCAACCCAGCCGCCTCCATGCGTGTAGACGATCCGATGCGCGGGATCGACATTTCTCGCGATCACCCACTCCGCAGCTACGCCCCCCGCGTTGACCGGTGCGACGGTGACGCCATCGAGGCTCGGGGCTTGACCTACATCGCCGTAGCGCGGCATCAAGGCGCGGATGACCGCCACGAACTGCTGGAGCGGGTCGGACACACCGCTCAAGTCTGCCGAAGCAGCCAGTCCAGCGAGATGCGAAAAAGCGCGGTCGAGTTCGATCCGGCGCACGCGCGTTGCAGCAATCTCGTCCATTAGAGCACCCATGGTTCTCGCGGAAGCACGTCAGCCTAGTCCACCGCACGGCTCCGGACACTGACCGAAAGATGCAGATGAGGGGGACCAAATCGGTCAATTTGACCGGTTGGACCAAGCCTTGTGCCCCCATCGCCAAATTGCGAGCGACGGCGATTGCCACTAAGATCGGCTTCGCAGCTCGATCGTTGCGAGGTTTCATGCGTAACTGGATGCCGCTTGACTGGATTACCCGGCACGTCGACGGCGTGGTCCGCCAAGGCTTGCCTTTCGAACAGATCATGGCGGCATCCCTGATTGGGCTGCGTCACGGCGACAATCGCGACCTCGTCGGCCCCGCCCAATATCTGCTGTTATGCATGAATACAGCACTGGGTATCGCTGATGCAGCTCATGGGCTGGCGCGCTTCCGCATCGATCCGGCCTATACCGCGCTCGGACTGCGCGTCGCGCTTGGCTGCACCACTCTGGAGGATGCGATCCTCGCAGTCGCACAGCTCTATCGCACCACGTCCCGGGCGGTTCACATCGAGCTCAAGACGACGCACGATGTCGCAGTCGTGAACGTCCGCGCCTCGTCCGCTCAAGAGACCGACGCAGTCCTGCTCGAGGACATCTATCTCAGCTGGATCTTCATGCATTGCATGTACTTTCTTGGTGTGGCGATGCCGGTCATCGCGGTATCGACGCGCGATCCCCTCCACTTCAATCTGGGCCGCAGACATTTTGCCATTGATGCTCCCGTGCACTACGGCGCGGTCACGGGGATGCAGTTCTCTCGCTCATTGCTGGGACGCCGAGGCCTCAACCGAGCCGGCGCCAATCCGCATTGGGAATGCTTTCGCTTGTGGCTGGATTTCATCGAGCAAGGAGGTGGCTCGCGGACCGGGCCCGAAAACCTGCCCGATGCCGGACGGCTGCGCATGAAAGACGTGGCCGAGCGTTTTGGCGTCAGTACTTCGACGATGCGGCGTCGATTGTCTAGCGATGGTGGATTTCGTCAAGCGCGCGGGCGCAAGCTCGTGACAGCTGCCATCGACCGGCTCCAAAGCAGCGACGACAGTGTGGAATCGATCGCCGCGGAGCTTGGTTATTCCGACGCCCGAAGCTTGCGTCGTTTTCTGAAAGCGACAACGGGCGCAACGCCGCAGCAGTTACGTATTGCAGGCTCTTCTCCGCAACCCGACGACAGTGAGGTGCGCTTGCGCTTGCAGGCAATCGGCGCGGCGATGGCCCAGGCCTGAGCGCCGAGCCGGATCGAGCTTACCTTGAGCGAGCGTCTTAGGGCGCGATCGTCACGATGTGATCGCGAATGGCGGCGCGCCGCGGAATCAGGTTCTGCGATAGCAGCCAATCGTTCAGGCTTTCGAGCGCTACGAGCTCTTTCTCCCCTACCGTCACCGGTTCGCTGATCTCGTAACGGGAAATCTGATCGGCCACGGCCGGACTGAGCTTGAGCTCCTGCACCCACAGTTTGGCGGCCTCTTCGCGATGATCGCGCGCCCAGCGAGCCGAGGCCTGAAGCTCGGTCAAAAGCTCACGCAACACCTCAGGATGGTCCTTGGCGAACTGAGTACGCACCGCATAGACCACGGCATTCTGCGAATCGAGATCCTTTGCCGTGATGAGCAGACGCGCATCCTGCTCGGCCAACGCGATGGTGTAGTAGATAATGGCGCGACGATACCGGGATGCACCGCGATGATGAACTTCATCCGCTGTGTGATCGGAATCAACGATGATCCAAGCACCCACGCATCGTGCTCACCGCCGCCGGTCGCCAACAGCGCACCGGTATAGCCGAGATGATCGACCGCGCGTGCGATCTGCGCCAGATAGCTGTAGTCGATCGTGCGGCGGCCCTTCGGGTGCCAGGGATAGGGGCCGTCCTGCGGGATCAGATACCAGTAAATTTCCATGATGCGTCTCCTGCTCAGGCCTCGCGTCGTCCGGTCGCAAGCGCCAGCGGCCGCGGATCGATCCAGCTTTCAACGTCGAAGTCCGCCGGGATAAAACCGTGGCGCAGCAGGAAGTCCTTTTGCGCGGCGAGGCTACGACGGCGAAGCGGCGAGAGATCGAGACCGAAATTGAAGTGCGCACGCGTGCCATAGGCCCCGCGCGCCTCGTCAGCCGTCCGACCGACCTCCTGGCCTATGATGTCGAAGACTGCATCGGGATTGTCCTTCGCCCACTCCGCCGCACGGATCAACACAGTGAGATAGCGCGCGACGATGTCGGGACGCAGCTCGGCCGTCCGACGATCAACCGTGACGGGTCGCGGATTGCCGTTGTTGATCCGGCGCGTCGGATCAGGATTGCTACCGATGTCCGTCAGCACGCGAAAGCCGTGCTGACGGGCAGAGCCAAGACCCGGCGCGCCCTTGGCATAGATCGCGTCAACTACGCCATCTTCCAGCGCCCTGGCCTCGAGCTCGTGGAAACGGCCGTTGCCGACGCTTGCACCCGCGAACGCCGGCTGCACGCTTTCAATGTCGCGCAAGGCCACATCATCTGTCGAAAGCCCGGCGAGTTCGAGCGCCGTGACGATGCCCCGCAGCGACATCGCACGCGCAAAGTCGACGCGCTCACCCGTTTGACGCGGAACACCGATGATGCGGCCGGCCAAATCGGAAAGCTGCTCGATCGGCGAGTCCTTGCGCACCAAGATCGCCTGAAATTCGTCGACCCATGTCAGCGCAACGACCACAGTGTCGCGCCCCGTCGATCGCGCCCAGATGGCCGGGATGTTGCCGCCCTCGCGGAACAGGCCCGGCAGCGTGTGGCTGAAATGCGAAATCTGGACTCTAGGATCCTCGGAATCGCGAATGGAATTCAAGCCGATTCCCGAATGGTCAAACTCCTCTGCGAGCCACCCGAGATCAAGTGCAATGCCTGATGCGGTCGGCACAGGACAACGCGTGTACCAAAGCGCATCAATCGGGAAGTTTCTTTCAACGTCTTCGATAGCGGACACTGCAACAACGCTCATACGACGATGCTCCTCGAAGATACATCGATACAGTAGACAATATGCGTTTGCAGAAATCGTGTTCGTTTGAAGTTGGAGATTGGTGAGCACGCATGCTCGCGATGATCGTCAACGATGCTGGAGAGCAATCAATGTCCAAAACGCTTCGTATCGGCGTGCACGCCAACAACCCGACACTGCTGGTCGCGAGCCGCACCGGCCACGTGGAGAAGAACGTTTCACCGTTTGGCCTCGCCGTGGAATGGCATCACATCGCGGCCGGCGCTCGCACCGTCGACCTGCTCGGCGCCAACATCATTCAGATCGGCGGCACTGGTTCGACACCGCCGATCACGGCACAGGCGAAGGGCGTTCCGCTGGTCTATCTCGCGAGCTCGGCGGCACGTCCGGTCGGCGGCATCTATGTCCGCACCGACGGCGCGATCCGCGCACTCGCCGACCTGAAAGGACGCAGCGTCGCGCTCGGTCTCGGTTCATGGCATCAGACCCTGCTCGCCACCGCGCTCGACCGGACCGGCCTGACTTGGCGTGATATCGTTCCGCTCGACCTCACGGAAACCGAAGCGCGCGCGGCACTTCTGGCCGGAGATATCGATGCTTGGGCATCAGGAGGCGGGCTATTCGATGGTGGTGCTCAATTCCGTCTGCTTGCCAACACCAGCGACCTCGTCACCAATCCGTCAGTCTTCTTTGCACGTCGCGATCTGGCCGCAGCGCGCCCCGATGTGGTGAGTGCTGTCGCAGGCGCGCTGCACGACGTCGATGGCTGGATCGCCGCCAATCCGGACGATGCTGCTCAGCATCTTGCCGCTGCGGCCAAGGGCCCGCTCAGCGTCTCGGAGTGGCGGAACCATATCGCAAAACGCCCATGGGGCTTGAAGATCATTGACGACGCCTTCATCGCCGACCAGCAGCGTGCCGCCGATCTGTTCGTCCGTTTCGGCCTCCTGCCCTGGGCGATCAATGTTCGCGACGCCGTGCTGGCGCAGAGGTTGACCATCGGCCATGCGGCTTAAGCGGCGCCTCACGACCGCGGAAGTCCTGCCGCCAGATAGCAGCAATAAGCGATAAGGGTCGGTCGGAAGACCGGCTCGGAGCGACTTTGGCTTATTGTATCTGGGGATAGCCAAGCTCGGCGGCTTCGCGCTCATATTCGGCCAGACGTTCGTAGGCGGTCACGTCTGGTACGGACAGCGCATTGAGTTCCAACACATCACGTATGTCAGCGGCCTGCGGATCTTTCACGATCTCGTACAGCGCCTCGGCGATCGCGAGCGCGTCGGATTCCGTCGTGTCCACCGACGTTACGAAAGGCAGCGACGGACTCGGTACGGTTTCGGTGAGTATCCGGTAACGCTCAGCGGCGATGGAACGGAACTTCTTGAAGAACCCCCACGTCACGTTGTCGATCGAGCAGACATCGATAGCCCCCTCATCAAGGCGTTCGAGACTCGTGACGTGCGCGCCTGTCATGACGACGGAGGAGAAGAACGGCTCGCCGCCGGCAATGCTGGCCAGTGACAATCGTGGCAGGTTCATGCCAGAATTTGACAACAGGCTGTTGCAACCGAATATCCGCCCGCGCAGGTCTTCCAGGCGCTTCGCCGGGTCGTCAGCGCGGACCATGAAGAAAGCCCGATGGCTGGATCCCACGCATCCAGGCACCGCATAATGCGGTGTGGCCAGCATGCGGTACTGGTCGCGATAGTGCTTGAATAGCGGATAACCGCAAATCTGGGTAAAGAGAATTCCGGGCCCGTCCGCATCGATACCCCTGGCACGAAGCCGCCGCTGCAAGGCAGTCAAGAAGGCGGAATTCGCGACTTCCATCTCGGGAAGACAGTACATCGGCAGGGTTGCCGGCCGTGCCGTTTCGCTATTGGCACCCGATTTCGACTGATCAAGCATGGTGGCCGATGAGGTTGACATATGGTCCCGTCAGGATACCGAATTCCTGCTGGCGAAGCTGGGCGGATGAACCGGGATGAAGTTCGGCGTCACGAGCCATCGTCGCGCGATCTCGCCATAGCCTCGAAAGACGAATCCGCCGTTATATGCCTGGATGCGCTCACGATGTTGTCGCCACACCCGAGGGACTTTCCACCAGGGAAGCGTCGGAAAAACATGATGAACGACGTGAAGGTTATTCCAGAGAAACAGCAGACCGAAGACCCAGTTGGATTCGACCACCGCGGTGCGCTCGCTTGGCCGCGTACCCCAGCGATGCTCGGTAAAGCTGCGCATCATTCCCAGGACGAGACCAGGGTATACGAACTCGGCAAGGTACTGCAACGGGGACATCTCAAACACCTCCGCCACGAGCAACAGGACCATGGTCACTCCGACGAGGTGGCGAACCCAAATCCCGAGATCTGCAAGGTCGCCTGCGACGATCTTGCCGACTTCCTTGATGACGAAGTGCGGTGTGCGCAGGAACGGTCCGACGAACAGGCGCCCCAGAAAGGTCTGGTTCACGACGAGCAGCCATCGCGACAGATTGCGATAGTCCTCCCAATCCTCCTCCTCATGATAATACGATTCCGTGTCTTCCCCCGGATAGGTGAGATGGTGGTTGCGATGGTGCCTTGAGTGCGATCGGCTATACAGCTCAAAAGGGAACCAGATGCCGATCGGAGGCCAGACGAGCGCACGACGCAACCAGCCCGGTATTCCCCGCAGGCTGTGAATTGCCTCATGTTGCAGTGAGAAATGCCACTGCACAACATAGCCCGCGAGCGGCGCCGTGATCCACCAAGGGATATGGCGATGCAAAGCAAGCAAAGACAACCAACCGGCGTAGATCACTGCCGCGACGAGAAGCGTTGGTCCGTCGTGTCGCTCGAACCACGATTCAGAAGCCGGGCTGCCAATAGCGGCAAGCATCAGGCGCCTTGTCATGCGGTCGGATCCGCCGGATCCGGCATTGTTGCCGTCGAAATTGTCCGCAATTACGGCTGAATCGCTCGACGACATCTGTTCTCCGTCAGGGCGCGACGGATCGTGCGCGAACTGCGCTGCCCTCACCTCGCTGTCTTCACCAACTGAATTCCGTGTCGCATGCCTCGAATAGGCATGGGAGACAGCCGCGACCTTGAAGCCCGGATTCAACGAGGTCAACGGAATGAATTTTTGAATGCAGGAAACGAAGGAGAAATTCGCTTCATGCGAATAGTGGTTCCTAGTCTTTCATTCGCACGTAGAAATATATCGGTCGCCAGACCGCTTAACCGGAAAATAGGTTTCTCGTCAGGTCAACAAAGTTCCGTACACGCACCGTCGAGCCCTTTCTGATTCCATTCGTCGAACCGCAAGCTCCGATATCGACCGGCCATGTCGAGAAACCACTTTTGCGAAAGTGATCCTCAATTCAACGCAGGTGTTCTGCGCGGCAGCCTCACTTTGAAACGCCAAACCACGCAATCCAGCAGATTTGTGGATATCATCGGCGGTGTCTGTCCTTAAGAGAACATCATCAAGTGCAATTGCGAACGGCGGAAGCGCCAGCACGAACCTTGTCTGGCAAGGGACTCGATGTCCGCGCCGTGTCGAAGCAATTCGGTCCCACCGTTGCTCTGGACAATGTTGATCTCACCGTCGCACCTGGCGAGATCGTCGGACTGATGGGCGCCAACGGCGCCGGCAAATCGACCCTCGTGAATATCCTTGCCGGTGTACTTCACGCGGACGCGGGCGATATCCGGCTCGACGGAAATCCATTTGAACCGGCGACGCCGAGGGCCGCGATCGAAGGAGGCGTGGTCGCTATCCATCAGGCCACAGACCGCGCCGGCGTGCCGGGGCTCACGGTCGCGGATGCGCTGCTGCTCGACCGCTTTGCCGATGGCCGCGCCGGCGTTTTCATCTCCCCGCGCTCGATTCGGGCGGAGGCCGAAACCATCGCCCGCAGGGCCGGCTTCGATCTGCCGCTCGATGAGGACTTTGCCGACATCGGCACGGCCGAGCGGCAACTGGTCGCGATTGCCCGCGCACTGTCGGCCAAGCCGAAGCTGCTGATTTTGGATGAACCGACGGCAAGTCTGTCCGCGACAGAAGCTGAGCGCCTCTTCACAATCCTCGAGGATCTGGCTGCGGGCGGCCTTGCCATCATCTACATCTCGCATCGCACGGCCGATCTGGAGCGCCTGGCCGCCCGCGTGATCGTGCTGCGTGGTGGCCGCGTGGTTGCGACCCAGTCGCGCCCGGTCGACTTTTCCGTCGCCATCGAAGCGATGATCGGCCGTCCCGTGGCGAGCGTTCGGCCTCCCGCGAGGAACGGCGGCGCGGTCCGGCTCCTGATCCAAAAGCTACGCTTCTTCCCCGACAGTCGCCCGATCGATCTGGACATACGCGAGGGTGAGGTCGTCGCGCTCATCGGCCCGCTCGGCTCGGGCAAGAGCCGGCTTCTAAACATCCTGTTCGGCGCCGAGACGGCTCATTCCGGTGAAGTCGTGCTGGACGGCGCCCCCTTCCATCCGCGCCAGCCCCGCGATGCGATAACCGGCGGCGTCTTCCTCGCAGGCGAAGACCGCAAGCGATCATCGTTCGTGCCTGCCGATTGGCCGGGAGGCACCGTCGCGGCCGCCATTGCGCAACCGCATCTCCGCCGCTGGTTTCCCATCGGCTTCCTCGTCGGCCGAAAGGAGCGCCAGGCGGCCGAGCATGGGATTTCAAGCTTGGGTATTCGCGCCTCTGGCGCCTTTGCCCGGCTCGACACGCTTTCCGGCGGCAATCAGCAGAAGGTTGTTCTGGCGCGCTGGCAGGCCGAGCCGGCGCGACTGCTGCTGCTCGACGAGCCGTTTCAGGGTGTCGACGTCGGGGCGCGCGCCGACATCATCACAGCAATCCGCGCCCAGGATCGCGTGGCCACGCTGATCGCGACCTCCGATGCCGAGGAGGCTTTCGAAGTCGCCGACCGCGTGCTCGTCCTCGACAAGACCGGCCTTCATGCCACCGGCGACACCACTGCGCCGTCCACAGGACCCTGATCCATGACCATCGCAACAGAACGGCTCCCCGCAGTGCCTGGTCGTCGGACCATACAGCCCTTGTCACAGCTCATTCGCCGCTGGGCCGTCTTCGCCCTTCTCCTTGGTCTGATCGTCGTCTTTTCGGCTCAAGAACCTGCCTTTCTCACGCTCCCCAACGTCATGAGCGTTCTCCAGGCCGTGTCGGTGGTCGCGATCATTGGCGTCGGCGTAACGATCTCGATCGCTGTGGGCGGTTTCGATCTGTCCGTCGGTGCGATAGCGGCCTCGAGCGTCATGGCGGCGAGTTACGCCATGGTCGTCTGGCACTTCAACGTAGCGGAAACGGTTCTTCTCGTGCTGGCGCTCGGCCTGGCTGTCGGGCTCGTCAACGCGACCCTGATCGTCCGCTTCAACGTTCCCGACCTGCTTGCGACGCTTGCCGTCAATTTTCTCCTGACCGGGCTGCAACTGATCCCCACCGCGGGTCGCTCCATCGCCACCGGCCTCATCCTGCCCGATGGCACATCGGCCAACGGCGTGTTCGATCCCGCGTTCTTGGGCCTCGGGCGCACGCGGCTGTTCGATATTGTCCCCTTGCCGGTTCTCATCATGCTGATGGTGGCCGTGGCCGCCGGCATCTTCACTGAACGAACGAGATTTGGCCGGTTGATCTTTGCGGTAGGCGGCAACGAGATAGCAGCGCGCCTTGCTGGCGCACGGACCGGACGGTTGAAAGTGCTGGCCTATGGCCTGTCGGCAAGCCTCGCCGCGCTCGGTGGCGTCATCGTCGCAGCGCGCGTCGGCCGCGGCGACGTGTCCTCGGGCGCATCGCTGCTGCTCGATGCCGTCGCAGCCTCTCTGATCGGCTATGCCGTGCTCAACGCCCGGCGCCCCAACGTGCTCGGCACGATCGTTGGTGCGATCTTCGTCGGCATCCTGCTGAACGGCCTCACCATGCTGAACGTACCCTATTACACGCAGGATTTCGTCAAGGGCGTCGTGCTAGTCGGCGCGCTTGCGCTCACCTATGGCTCCGCTCGACGCGGACACTGACTCTTCAACTCCAAACCAGACCGGGGACAACCACGATGACCACACGCAAGTTTCGATCCGCTCTTGTACTGGCGGCAAGCCTCGCGATCGCTCCCGCAATCGCGGCGGGCATCACCGGAGCGCCCGCTCCCTTCGACAAAGGCGGCGTGAAGGTCGCGCTCGTCAGCTACATCTCCAGCGGCGATTTCTTCGAAGCCTATCAATCGGGAGCGCAGGCGCAGGCCAAGAAAATCGGCATCGATCTGCGCGTATTCCCCGGCAAGCAGGACGCCGCGGAGCAGCGCTCCCAGGTCGAGCAGGCGATCAATCTGGGCGTCAAGGCGATCGTGATCGACCACGGTCTGCCGGAATCGCTGAAGGATGTCGCACAGAAGGCGGTCGACGCGGGGATCAAGGTCGTCGCCTTCGACGTGAATCTTGATAATGCCAGGATTCCGCAGGTCGAGCAGAGCGACCATCAGCTCGCGCGCCTGGCCCTCGAACAAGCACTGAAGGAGAACGGTGAAAGCTTCAATGCCGGCTATGTCTACGTCGCCGGTTTCGCGCCGCTCGACCGCCGCCACGAGGTCTGGGAGGAGTTCAAGAAAAAGTATCCGGGCATCAAGGAAGCGGCCCGCTTCGGCATCGTCAATGCCACGACGGCGGCAGGTGTCGCCGATCAAGCCAAGGCCGTGCTGCGTGCCCATCCGGAAATCTCGGTCGTGTTTGCGCCCTACGATGAATTCGCGCGCGGCGTGAAGCTGGCTGTCAACGAGTTGGGGCTTCAGGGCAAGGTGAAGATCTATTCCGCCGACGTCTCGACCGCCGACATCCGCGAGATCATCGAGCCGAACAGCCCCTGGGTGGCAACGGTGGCGACCAACCCGGCGGTGGTCGGCGCGGTGTCCATTCGCGCGGCGGCCCTGGCAGTCGCCGGCGCGGATCCCGGACATGCGATCACGGTGTCGCCCGTCCTGCTGACCCAAAAGGCGCTCGCCGAGAGCGGCGTGAAAACCGTCGAGGAGCTCTCCGCCAAGATCCCGGCTTTCGGCTCCTCAGAGGCCGCTATCGCCGCCTGGATCTCCCAATAACTCCCGCAGTCTCTTGAAGGATGCAAACCATGAGCCGACTAAAATCCATTGCTATCACCGGAGCCACAGTGCTGGGCTTGGCGACGGCCGCCCATGCCGCCGGATTGTCGGGGGCACCTGCTCCCTTCGACAAGGGCGACGTGAAGATCGCCGTTGTCAACTTCATCGGCGGCGGCGACTGGCTTCAGGCATTCGAGGCCGGAACCAAGCGGCAGGCCGATGCGCTCAAGGTCGATCTGCGCATCTCGGAAGCGCGCCAGGATCCTGATGCCCAACGGCGGCTGATCGAAGATGCGATCAATCGGAAGGTCGACGGCATCATCATCAACAATGGCAAGCCCGAGGCTCTGAAGGACGTGGCGCAGAAGGCGATCGATGCCGGCATCAAGGTCGTCGCCTATGACGTGAACCTCGACAATCCGAAGATTCCGCAGGTGGAGCAGAGCGATGCCGAAATGGCGCGTCTTGTCCTCGATCAGGCGGTCAAGGAACAAGGTCACGGAATCAAGGGTGGTGTCGTCTATGTCGCCGGCTTCGCGCCGCTCGATCGTCGCTACGCGGTTTGGAAAGACTTCGGCAAGACACACGGCCTCGAGGAACGTGCCGTATGGGGCGTCGTCAACGACTCCGTGCCAGCCTCCGTCGCCGACCAGACCAAGGCGGTGTTGCGTGCGCATCCGGAGATCACCGCCATCTTCACGCCTTGGGACGAGTTCGCACGCGGCGTCAAGCTCGCGATTGACGAGTTAGGCGTCGCCGAGAAGGTGAAAGTCTACGGCGTCGATATCTCGACCTCGGATATCCAGGCGATCATCGAACCGAAAAGCCCGTGGGTGGCGACGGCGGCGACCAACGCCGCCGTGGTCGGCGAAGTCTCGGTGCGTGCGGTCGCGCTGCTGATCGCCGGTCAGGATCCCGGGCACTCCGTGCTGGTCAAGCCGCAACTCGTGACCCGCGCCGACCTCGTCGAGAAGGACGTCAAGACCATCGAAGAGCTGGCAGACAAGATTCCGGCTTTCCGGGCGAGCGAGGCAGCGACGGCGCCGTGGATTCCAGCCGTCAAATAATCGGAAAATGACGCGGGCGACTGAGCGTCCGCGTCATCACAAGCATCGGCACGAACCGAGCGCCACCGACTGCCCGCAGCAACCGCTCCTACGTCTTCCGAGCGCATGTGTTCGCTTCCGCCACAAGCGCTTAGCCCATAGTCTTGCTTGCGCGAGATGGAGTTGATAAGATTCCTTGTCCATAAGTTGAAAGAGAGAGCGAAGCTGGTGCTCCACCATAGCTTCCAGGATCGAACCCGTGGACCTGTGTCCGCCCCGCGCTTTATTCCGCGGGGCTGACGGGACCGCATCGCAGTCTCGTTGTCAGCCTTTTCTGGCGCGCCTAGTTGCGCCCTTCTGACACAATGAGACTGCAATGTCCGTTATCGCCATCCGGGACCTTTCGCTGACCCGTAGCGAGTCGCTTTTCACGGGACTCAGTTTCTCAATCGCCAAGGGAGATCGCCTTGGCCTTGTCGCCGCCAATGGACGCGGCAAGTCTTCCCTCCTGCGCATCATCGCAAATGAGGAAGATGCTACGACGGGAAGTGTGATCCGGGCGCGAGGACTGATCGTCGCGACCGCCCCGCAGGACCCGCCCGAACGGCTCCTCTCCTTGAGGCTTCCATGATGCCGTGCGCGACGCTCTCACTCCCGAGGTCGCCGAAACCGAGAGCTGGCGAGTCGACATCTTGCTTGATGACCTCGCAGTGGACGAGGCGATACGGGATCGTGCCGTTCATAGCTTGTCCGGCGGCTGGCAGCGGACAATGCTTCTCGCGAGGGCTACGGTGGTCGAACCCGATCTGCTGCTGCTCGATGAGCCGACCAATCATCTCGATATCGGTCGGATCGGCGTGCTGGAAAGGTTTCTGAGTGCCATCCCCCGCGACCGCGCCGTAGTCGTTGCAAGCCACGATCGCGCCTTTCTCGGTGACGTGACCAACCGCACCCTGTTCCTGCGCCCGAAGGAAAGTGCGGATTTCTCCTTGCCCTATTCCCGCGCCCTACAGGCGTTGGAAGAACGCGACGCGGCGCGAGACAGGCAGTTCGAGAACGACATGCGTAAGGTCAGAGCGCTGCGGCAGCAGGCCGCGAAGCTCAAAAACATCGGCATCAATTCCGGGTCCGACCTGCTGGTGGTGAAGACCAAGCAACTGTCCGAGCGTGCGGACAAGCTTGAGGAGCAGGCACGGCCCGGACATCGGGAGCGATCGGCGGGGACGATCCGCCTGACCAACAGCGGCACCCACGCCAAAGCGCTGGTAACCATCAAGGATACGGTGGTCACAAGTCCGGACGGACGGCTGTTGTTTCGTACCGGGCGGTGCTGGATCGAGAACGGGGATCGGGTGGCCCTGCTTGGCGCCAACGGCACGGGCAAGACACGGTTCGTCGAACGGCTGCGGGCGGCCTTTGCCGGGTCGGATCCGGATATAAGGGGGGCGACCAGCCTCAAGCTTGGCCATTCCGATCAAGCGCTGTCCCAACTCGATGCGTTTGCAACGCCTTGGGAAGCGGTTAAGCGCTCGAGCAATCTGCCCGATCATCAGGCGCGAGCCCGGATCGCAGGGGCGGGAATCACCATTGATGCCCAAGCCGCGCCCATCGCCCGCCTTTCGGGAGGGCAGCGAGCGCGGCTTGCGATGCTGATCCTGCGGTTGGCACAACCAAACTTCTATCTGCTGGACGAGCCGACCAATCATCTCGACATCCAGGGACAGGACATGTTGGAAAGCGAATTGATCGAGCATGGCGCGGCCTGCCTTCTGGTCAGTCATGACCGTGCCTTCATCCGGGCGGTGGCGACGCGGATTTGGGTGATCACGGGCAAGCTACTTGTTGAGGTTGATGACCCGGACCCGATCTTCGATAGGCTGATGTCCGATTGAAAACGTCATCCGGGCCTGCAAGTTTTTTTTCCGGCCCTGGTGGCTAAGCTGACCACTCACCGCACGGCCGCTCGATCAACCAACCGGCGTCAGAAAGACCGGCGAGGTCCAGATCCGCGACTGGTCGCGCTGTCGCGCGGTGATGAACAGGGGATGCTCAACGCCTTTCGCAAGACCGAGCGGCGACAGATCGATCTCGCCGCCAACGTCGCGCGGCAGCGCGCCCTCGGTGACACGTTCGATGGTCACCTCAAGCTCGATTCCGCTGAGCGCACGCGTGCAGCGCCTTTCGAGAAGATCGGCGCCAGTAGCCTTCAGGCTGAACTGCGGCGCGTGGACATGCGGCGGCGGTTGCAGCGCATCGCCGACTTTCACATAGCCCGTAATGGCCCCACGCACCTCGATCTCGACCCCTGCGAGGCTGGACAGCGTCAGCTCGATAGCATCCGTGTCGCCGTGGGTGGCCGTGGTGAATCCCACGGTCGTCGCGTCCTCGCGCCAGGCACGCTGTTCCGGATGGTCGAAACCGATGCCGCGGACATCCAGAATCGCGGCGCCGGTCACCGTGATCTCTCCAACCCAGTTGGCAGCACGATAGCGGTCCTTGATCCGCGCGCCGGCAAGACGCACCCTCAACTTCCGCTCGGAGAGGCCCACTTCCGCGTTCAAGTCGCGAGACCAGATCACGCGCTCCGCATCGAACAGCTGCACCTGTTCCCAACCCTGATCACCCAGCAGCCGGTAGGTCAGAGGCTCGCTCAATTTGGCCGAGACGACCTCGCCCATCCAGGATGCACCGAAGCTGAGACTGGCGAAACTGCGCTCGCCGGTGGTTGCGAAGGTGCGCCGCGCCCGGAGTGCGCGCCCGACGCTCGCGCGATCGAGGCTGTCGGCGAGAACACCGGTCAATCCGCCGCGCGAGCCGAACACGGCCGTGGCTGGCGCACCACCACCGCAGCGCCCCTGATGTTCGTCACCGGCAGCGGACGCGCCGACCCGATAACCGCGCGACAGGGCGTCGGTATAGAACCAGTGGAACTGCCCCCAGGACGAGCCGACCTCGACGAGACGTTCCAGTTCAGGGTGATGCCAATCGAGGATGCAGCGACGCCCGCCCACATGCGGAATCAGGAGATGGTTTTCCGGATCGTCCGCATAGGCGGCATAGAGCTCGTCGGCCGGCCAGACCCCGGGGCGGATGGCCCCGGCAGTCAACTCGTTCCATTCGAATGAGCGCACCGAACGGCCCTCCGCGTCGAATGGAAAGCGCGGCTTGCCTTCACCCAGAAACACGACGTTGCGATCGCCGCCGGCGCTGGAGTTGCCGCACCATTCCGTCCCGGGGTAGCAGACGAACCGGCCCGGCTCGTTCAGCCCGGCAATGATCTCGACCGCCCGCTCCCAATCCGCCTGCTTGATGTTGAAGTCATTGACGGTGTAGCCGAGGACATCGAGTGCTGCGACATCGCGGCCATAGGCCAGATTGTAGAACGTATCATTGGTGCCCACGGTGTCGTGGGAATGCACATGGAGATCGGCGTAGAGCGGACGCAGCGCCTGCGTGAGCGGCTCGACTTGCGCAAAACCAACCGCAGGTGTGGCGATCCCCTCGACCAGGACTTCGAACCGCCACTCACCTTCGCGCTCTAATCGCACATTCCGGACGCGCGCAACGCTCCATCCGTCGAGCGAGAACTCAAGCGGCTGCGATTGCACGCCGCCGGCCGGGTCGGTGAGGTGCAACTCGCCGCGCGGCGCCTGGTCGCGGCAGACATTGCCCCACACATCCTCCAGGCGGACCACGACATCGAACGGCAACAGCGGCGCCACCAGCCGCGGCATCACAAGCGCTGACACCAACGGCGCCCCGGGCACGATGTCGAGAATGCAATCGCCGGGCACCTCGGCAAATTTCGAACTTCCGAGGGGATCGATGAACATACGAAAGCGGAAGTTTTTCTCGACAAAGCTCTGCGCGCGAGTGCCACCGCCGCCCTGGCGGCGGTCGCCCAATCGGATCACGATGCGATCACCGGGATTGAGATAGCCGTCGACGACGTCGATGATGATGGCTTTCTGGAACGGGCGCTCATGCCCCTTCTGGTCGAAACGCACCTTCAGCCCCTGCACCGTCGACGGGCTTTGCCCCGGCCGCAGCGGTCCGGCGTGATACTCGGCGGAGACGTAGTTGGCCCCGGTCGGATCGGAGGTCTGGAACAGTGCCCAGTCGGAATAAAACTTGAAGGCGAGCTTCAGCCAAGCACCATCGGCAAGGCCGACCGCGCCGACCTCATAGACCAGTTCGAGTTCGGTCCATTCGCCGGCAACAAGCTGCTTGCGGCGACAGCTCACCCGTCCAAGGAACGGCAGCGCCTTGTTCTGCTCATACAGGCCCTGCGGAGCGATATAGGTCCCGGCGCGGGCGCGCGGATCAGTTTCTGCGGTCATGTAATACTCTCGATTGAACTTGTCCGGAGGTCACGTGGCGCGCCAGGTTTGGTAGTGACGCTCTAGTCGGCGAAACACGATCGTCTCGGCCAGCCACGCAATCAGGCCAATCAGTGCGATGCCGAGCAGCACCTGGCTGGCATTGCCGACCTGGCCACCCATGGCGACCATCCAGCCGATCCCCTGCGATGCACCAATCATCTCTGCGGCGACGAGCGCGCGCCAGGCTTGACTAAAGCCGATGCGGAGGGCCGCCGTCACGAATGGAAGGGACGCCGGCAGATAGACGTGACGCAGCAATTGCAAGCGGTTCGCTCCGAGCGTACGCGCCGCGCGAACCTGGCCGCCGACGATGCCGAGCACTCCCTCCTGGATGGTGACCGCCATCGGAAACACGGACGCGATGAAGATGACCACCGCGATGGCGAGATAACCGAGCCCGAAGAAGATCAGGCAGAGCGGCGCCCATGCGATCGGTGGAATGGCCATGAACAGACCGACCAAGGGCGAGGCGAAGGCTCGAAAACGCTCGGACAGTCCGCCCGCGGTCCCGATCGCCAACGCGACGACAACCGCGGCTCCGAAACCGCCGACCTCGCGCAGCAGACTTGCGCCGATCTGACGGCCGAGATCACCGCTTCGGATCCAGCGCAGCGCCTCGGTCGCGACCTCCCAAGGCTGCGGCAGCACGTAAGGCGGCAGGCGGCTCGCCGCGATGCACCAGACCAGCAGCAGCGCCGGCAGCGAGGCCCAACTCCACGATGGTTTCGGCAGGCTCATCGATCACGTCAGTTCTGTTCGACCGCGCGTTTCCACGGACCATCATCGACGATCTGCTCGACCTTCAACGGTCGCGCGAGAAAGCCGAGGTCGCGCGAATAGTCCATCAGGCGCTGGATAAAGGCGCGGTCCGATGCGGTCAGCTCATCGGACCACCCCAGACGCTTGCGCGCCTCGGCCACGACCGCCTCGGGCGGAATCGTCTTGCCGTCCTGCGTCGTCACCGCTTCCAGCTTGAATTCGCGTGCGATGATCTGGTCCGCCTCGGCGGGATGATCGCGCAGAAAGGCGATCGCCCGGCGGTGCGCGCGCAAGAGCTTCACCAGATCGTCGGGACGATCCTTGAGCGACTTGATCGGCGCCATCACGACGTACCACGGATAGCCTGGAATGGCCGCGTTGACGTCGAACACAAGGCGGCCACTACCACGAAGCAGCGCCTGGCTGACGAAAGGCTCCCAGGTAAACACCGCATCCACCGTGCCGGTGTCGAGCGCGGCATTCATGTTGCCGACCGGCAGCTGCGACAGCGACAGGTCGGCATCCGGATCAAGAGCCGCAGTATCCTTCAGCACGTAGCCACGCAGCAGCACGTCCATGCCGCTGCCGCGCGCGACGCCGGCGAGCCTCCGGCCGCGCAGGTCGTTGAGGCCTACGATCGGCCCGCTTGCCTTGGCCACGATCGCAGCCTGGCCATAGTTCACCTTCGCCAGGATGCGGCTGTCGAGGCCACGGGAGAACCACTGATAGACCGGCGGCGCGCCGATATAGCCGACGTCGAGCTCGCCGCTCGCCATCGCCTGCTGGATCACCGGGCCATCGCCGAACGGCTTCAGCTCGACCTTCAGGCCCTCCTGAGCGAAGAACCCCTTTTGGTCCGCAATCAGCGCCGGCGCGTTGGCCATCGCAGCAACCCATCCGATGCGCAGCGGGGTCGGCAGGCTCTGCGCCCATGACGGACTGCCCACCGCGAGCATCGCGGTCATCGTACACAACAGATATCTGATCATGGAACTGGCTCTGTTCGGGTCGCAAGGAGCCGTCTCGGCCGCGCCTCCATGACGCCGGCGATCCGCTGCAAGAGAACATCGCAGAGCTCCGCAAACCGAGGCAGCGTGCGGGTGCGACGTCGTTCGCGCGGCCGCGGCAGATCGACGACGACTTCACTGTCGATGCCATCGGGAGGAAAGCCGAGAACGACCACGCGGTCAGCCAGAAAGACCGCCTCCTCCACATCATGGGTGATGAAGAGGATGGTCTGGCCGAGTGTCGACCACAGCCGCAGCAGTTCCTCGTTCATGGCGCCACGCGTGATCGCATCGAGCGCGGCGAACGGCTCGTCCATCAGCAGCAGCCTCGGCTCGAGCACGAGGGCACGAGCCAGAGCGACGCGCTGCTGCATGCCGCCCGAGAGCCGGTTCGGCAGTTCGTCGGCCACGTCGGAGAGGCCGACCAGATCGAGATACTGGAGCGCCTTGCGTTTCTGTTCGTCGCGATCAAGCCGCCCCGCCATGCGAAGGCCGAACCGAACGTTCTCGTGCACGCTCATCCACGGAAAGAGGTTCGGCGCCTGAAACACATAACCAAGCTCATCGAGCTCGGGTCTCACCGCGCGGCCGTCGATTGTCACGACGCCCGCGCTAGGCGCAAGGAAACCCGAAAGCAGGTTCAGCAAGGTCGTCTTGCCGCAGCCCGACGGGCCAAGCAGGGCCACGAACTCGCCCGGCGCCGCCTTCAACGAGACGTTCCGGAAAATGTCCTGCCCCGGTCGATAAGCGAACTGCATCCCGTCGACGACAAAGGTTGCACCACGGCGAGCTGCTGGAGCGGCGGGGTGCAGGGTTGAAGCCTCATGGGATCTGGTCTGTAACGCGAGCATGTAATACATTATGATACAAGCTTGCAGCGCTGCAACCGGTCGTGCCCACAGAGCCCGAAAACAAAAGATCCGCCCCTCTTGTCATCTGAAATGAGAACAGAATGTCTCTCGTGAGAGAAAACGCGACAGCTCTTTACCAACAGATCGCCGACCGGTTGCGCCGTGAGATCGCCGATGGCGGGTTCGAGCCTTCCGGCCGCCTGCCCTCGGAAGCCGAGATGGGAGCGCGGTTCGACGTCAGCCGGGTCACTGTCCGTCTCGCTCTCGAGGAGCTCGACAAGGACGGCCTGATTGACCGGAAGAAGGGCAAAGGCACCTTCGTCGCAGGCAAGCAGGTGCGGCACGAACTGAATGTGCTGCGCAGCTTTCACGAAACGCTGCGCCGACAGGGATTGAACGCGACCATGCGCGTCACGGCTCTGCGCGTGGTCGCAACGCCCGCGGGCCTGCGGCCGCTGTTCGGGAACGCGCGCCGGGAATGCCTGCTGCTTCAGCGGCTGCACCTGATCGACGGCGAACCGATCGCACTCGGCCGCAGCCATCTACGCACAGGCAAATCCGATTTGAAACGCGCTGATATCGAGCCGACGCCGACTTACTCGGTGGTCGCGGCCATTGCCGGCACACCTGTCACTCAGGCCAGGATGGAGTTGGGTGCGCAGATCGCCGGCAAGGAGTTCGCAAGAGCGCTGAACACCGAAGCAGGCGCTGCGCTATTGACCATGGAGCGTACCTCGTATTTCAGGGACGGCACATGTGCCGAGCACTCGACCTTTTTCATCCGGCCGGAGCGCTACAAGTTCGTGTTGAACGGGATCTTCAGCGAGAAGGCATGAGACATCGCCGGGTCGGCGCAACGTTCGACGAAGCGCCGGCACCTTCCACGTCTGTGCCGTTTGCTGGCAGTTAAATCCCCGATTTCAGCATTTTATGGAATAGCCATGTATCGACGATTGTCGGCAAATGGAGCCGAGACGGCGCCGATCCGGCGGTTTTGTCGGGATCGTGCGACAGAGCATGTAACGTTGATGTATCGGCCGAAGGAGTACCATGCCGCACGATCCCATTATCGAAGCGAATGAACTATCGTCTCTTGAGGCATTCCGTCTTCTCGACGTGCGCGAGCCTACGACCTTCGCGGCCGGTCATCCCGCGAGAGCGGTCCGGGTGCCGATTGAGGTTTGGGAGGCCGCAGCGAAGTCGGGCGAGACCTCTTTCGAGAATGTCGATTATTGGGAGCGCGCGATTGCTGCGCTCGGTGTCAACACTCGCCAGCCTACCATTGTCTACGATGATGGACGCATGACGGAGGCCGCACGCGTCTGGTTCATCCTGCAATATTTTGGAGCCGACGCGCTGATCCTGAACGGCGGATGGCCCAGGATCCGGGGACGGGAAGAACTGCTGACGGCGGCGACCAAACCGTCGGCGCCGACAACCTTTCGGGCCCGTCCAGAGTCAGGATCGGTCGGGCTCGTCGATCGACGAGCTCTCAAGGCCCAGCTGGATGACGTCCGGATTTTGGACGCCCGAACCGCAGGTGAATTCACCGGCACGGATCTTCGCCGCAATACACGCGGCGGCCACCTGCCCGGTGCACGGCTCCTTCCGCATGCGAGCCTGCTCGACAACAGCGGCCTGAGGCCTGCGGACGAACTTCGCGGTCTTCTGATGAGAGCTGTCCCATCGCTCGAGATTAGACCGGATATCCGCGGTCTGGAGCCGTAGCGCAAACCCGGGAACCGCGGTGATGAAACCAAAGAGCTCGGGACGCTACAGGTCGGCGCGCCCGGAGACGTCTCGATTCTCGAACTCGTCGAAGGTCCCGTGTAGTTGCTCGACACCTCGAACAATCCACGCACCGGCAAAGCCTACCTGAAGGCGGTGCAGACCATCCGCGAGGGCGTTCCGAATGGACGCCCTATCAGCTGCCCTTTGCGGTGAACTGAGCCGCGCAGGCTTTACGGCCGAGGCCGAACGCAAAGCAGTCGCGCGCGAACTCGATCTCGCGCGGGCGGACGTCGAGTTCGCTCCTCGACTAAGGTCCGCTCCGCAAGTCTCAGGCCCAATTGTGCAGCGGCGGGTTCTTGTCGTTCAGCACATAGTTCCCGATCAGATGATACTTCCACCGGACGGGGTCGTGCAGTGTGTGCGTACGCGCGTTGCGCCAGTGACGATCAAGGTTGAGGCTCGTCGCGCACTGCTTGCGCCACCGAACTCGAACAGCTTGGATGAGGCAAACAGCGCCGCATCGTTCGCCAACACCTTTGCTTCGGCGACCGCGACAGAGGCACGCGCGACGTCGGCCTCGTCATGGCCGTCCCGCACAGCGTCCAGGATCCGGGCCGCCCGCTCGACCATGGCGTTGGCGGCGTTGACACGGATCTGGAGGTCGCCGAGCAGAGCGATCGTATGGGGATCGTCCTGCGCACGCTCGAGCCCGCTGTCGATCCATGGACGGGAGACCGCACGCGCAAGCCGCACCGCTTCCGCGAACGAGGCCCGCGCGATCCCCAGATCGATCGCGGCATGCAGGAGCTGCGCGAACGGACCGCTCAAGCTCGGTTTCGAGAACGATTTGTGGCGCTCAATGACGTAGGCAGGGTTGACCTCGACGTCGTCGGCGATGATCGAGCCGCTTGCCGACGTCCGCTGACCAAGCCCGTTCCAGTCATCAACCACCGACAGGCCCGCGGCGTCGCGCTCGACATAGACGTAGACGATATTGCCGTCATCGTCGACGCCCGAGATCGGAATCCAGTCCGCGAACAGCGCGTTGGTACAATAGGTCTTGCGCGCGTCGAGCCTGAGACCGTTCGCCGTCCGGCGGATGCGGCTACGAACGTCCAGCACATCCTTGCCGCCGGCTTCCGCAAAGCCATTGCCGATCACCTTGCCGCGCAACACTTCGCCGAAGAAAAACCGCTTCTGCTCCTCGGTGCCGATGCGGTACAGGTTCTCGAGCAGCAAATAGTTGTTTTGCGGAAGCTGGCCGATCGACGGGTCGGCCGCTGAAATCGTCGCCACGACCTCGATGACGGTTTCGATCGAAACGCCAGCGCCGCCGAATTCGGGCCGGATACCGATGCCCCACAACCCGCTTTGCACGAACGTCCTGACCTCATCGTGCGGAAGGCGACGTTGGCTGTCGCGCTCCGACGCGCCAATAGCCAACGCATCGGCAAGCTCTCGTGCTGTCGTAAGCGCCTCCTCCGAATTGCGGATAACGCGAGTGGCATTCGTGGAGGACTGCGCGTTCTGAGGCACAACATTCATGACGATCTTGACCCTTCAGACAGGCGCTGCGATGCTGCCAGGCCAGCGAGAAACTCGAAAATAATGCGGGCGCAGAGGAACGCGGCAAGACCCGCGGCGTCGTGGGGCGGGCTTACGCAATTGATGTCGATGGCCACGATGTTGAGGCGGCGGAGCAACCTTGCGACCTGCAAGCCCTCGCGCACTGTCACCCCCTCCCAACTGGGGGTAATGACCCCGGGCGCGACGGAGGGGTCGAAGAAGTCCATATCCCAGCAAATATAGACGGGACGGTCTGCGATGCGGTGGCCGACTTCGTCGAAGACCGAGACAAAGCCTCTCTCCAGCAGCTCTGCGATCGTCACCAGCTGATAGCCGAGCCCGCGAGCATGCGCATAGAGTCCCGTCGAGGCCACCGGGCCACGCAATCCGATGTGAAACGATACTGTCGGATCCAGCAGACGCTGCTCGGCGGCCCGGTGGAAGGCAGCCGGGCCGACATTCCCGGCCAGCGGATAGGCATCGGTGTGCGCATCCAGATGGACCACCGCGAGATTCGGATAGCGGCGCGACACCGCCTGGAGCAGCGGCAGCGTGACGCTGCCGTCGCCGCCGATCATCACCGGGACTGCGTTCGTTTCGACCAGGGCCCCCGCGAAACGGGCCACGTTGCGCTGAGAGGTGTCCAGATCGCCGTGCTGCACGCGTGCGTCCCCGACGTCGACGAGCCCAAGCGCCGCCAGGACGTCGCGATCGGTGTCGGGATCCACCGCTCGCAACTGGATCGATTGTTCACGCACGCTGCGAGGGCCGAGACGTGAGCCAAAACGCGTGGCGTGCTGGCCGCCATCGAACGGAAGTCCGCCGATGGCAGCCCGGGACTGCGGGGGCAAGCGCGTGACCAGAGGTACCCCCATGAAGGTGAGTGGCGCCGCTGCGTCGATCGGAGCGTTCTCGGTCGTCATGTCGCGAGCGCGTCGAGGTATCTGTTCTGGACCTCGAAGTAATTGCGCGCATACCATTCGGCATCGACCGCGGTCTGGCGTGCGATATTCTCGGGTGATCCGGGGTTTTGTGGCTGCAACTCGGCAGGAACCAGCTTGTTCGCGGCTGGATTGATCGGGCCCCAGCCCAGCTTGGTGAGCAGCGCCACCTGCAACGCAGGATCTTGCGACAGCGCGACCCAGCGCCAAGCGTCCTTGCTGTTCTTGGCCCCTTTCAGGACGTTCCAGGCCGCAATCAGCAGGATGCCTTCATTGAAATGGTAGTCGATGCGTCCCTTCGTGTCTTCCTTGACGCCTTGCGCGCGCGTATTCCAGAGACTGCCGATCGACACCTCCCCGGACCGCAGCAACTGCTGGGCTTCCGATGCGTTGCTATAGAAGATCGTGTCCTTCTTGATCGCGCGCACCTTCTCCAGCCCGCGATTGACGTCCAGCGGATAGAGCTTGTCGCGTTCAACGCCGTCAGCCAGCAAAGCCGATTCGAGCACGCCCTCGACGTTGTTGCGCAGCGCCCGCCTCCCCTTGAAATTCTGCGTGTCCCAGAAATCCTTCCAGGTGCGCGGAGGCGTCGAGCCGAAGCGCGCGCTATCGTAAGTGATGACGAAGGAGAAGAAGTACGAGCCTACGCCCCACGGGGTGCGGAACTGGTTCGGTACCGCGTTGACGTCGACGATGGATTCATCGACCTTCTCGAGCAGGCCCTGCCGGCCGAGCTCCAGGGCGGATAGGAGATTCCGGTCGGCCACGTCCCACGCGACGCTGCCCGACTCGACCATTGCCTTGATCTTTCCGGGCGTCGGACCTGTGGTGTCAAATCCGACACGGCTGCCAGGGTAGCGTTTGACGAACTCCGCCGCGAGAATGTCGCGCTGCGCAGGCAGTGCGTCGCCGCCCCAATTGGCCACCACGAGCTCGGCTTGCTGTGCGCTCGCGGAGCGTACGAAGCTCAGCGAGCCCGTACCGACGCTCAGCGCCGACAGGAGCTGAAGGAAGTGGCGGCGGTGAACGGTCTTGCCCTGCGTCTCGCGCCGGAGCGATCGCTCGAGGTGCTGCATATAGTCGGAATCTTGCGAAAAGTCGGACATGATATCTCCTTTCAACTCAATCGATCTTCCTGGAAGCCGGTAAACGAGCGCGGGCGGGCACTGCCCAACAACAGCGCAAAAAGCACCAGCAAGGTTGCCAGCAGCACCAGAGTGCCAAGCGCTGCGACCATGGGGTCGAGATTCAGGAAAAGGCTCTGCCAGATCTGCTTTGGCAACGTGTTCACGTTGCGGCTGGTGATGAACAGCGTCACGACGATCTCGTCCCACGACGTCACCAGCGCCAGCACGAAGCCGGCCCCGATACCCCATCTGATCTGCGGCAGCAGCGTCTTCACGAGCGCCTGTGTCGGCGAGGCGCCCAGGCTGCGCGCCAGTTGCAATGTGGCCGGATGCACCGAGGCCAAGGAAGCCGAGATGGAGAGCACGGCAAAGGGCAGCCCCTTGATCGCGTGGACGAGGATCGTGCCCGTGAAGCTGTCGAACAGGCCCAGCCACGATAACGTGCGGTGGTAGGCAACGGCGTGAATGATACCCGGCACGATCAGCGGCCCCAGCATCAGAACCTGCAGGAGCAGGACAGCGCGGCCCTGTCGCTGCCATGCGCCGAGGCAGAACGAGAGGCCGAGCAGGACCGCAAGAGATGCGGCAGGCAACGCGACGCCGACACTGTGCAGCAAGCTGTCGCGCCAGGCCGGATCACCAAGCAGGCGATGATAGTGCAGCGCGGACAGTCCGTTCTGGGGCATCGACAGATATCGGGTGTCGCTGAACGACATCGGAACGATGGCGATCAACGGCAGCACCAGGAACGCAACGACCAAAAGCGCAACGGAGCCGGCGGGCCCGAACGGAAGTACGGCCAATGGCGATCGTGCGCTCATGTCTTCGGCTTGGCCGTAGCCAGCTCAAGTAGATGGCTGAACCGCCACACCAGCGCGCCTGTCACCAGAAGCAACGACGTGCTCAGGGTCGTGGCGATGTCCCATCGCAGCGTTTCCGTAACCTGCACGGATATGAATTCCGCCACCATCACGGTCTTGCCACCCCCCAGAATGACCGGCGTCAAATAGAAGCCGAGCGACATGATCGACGTCAGAAACGCCGCGGCAGCCAGTCCGGGACGGGATAGCGGCAGGAACACGCGAACGAACGCCTGAAGTCGATTGGCGCCCAGCGAACGCGCCACTTGAGGCAACGTTCCTTCGATGCGGACCATCTGGGCGTAGATTGGCAGGATGGCGTAGGGCAGCATGTAGTGCACCATGCCCAGCACGACGCCGAACGTATTGCGCACCAGCGACAGAGGGTGATCGATCCAGCCCCAATGCAGCAGGACGCCGTTCGCTATTCCGCCCGGCGAAAGCAATGCTATCCACGCGTAATTGCGGACCAATACGGATATCCATAATGGCAGCAGTACACAGGCCAGCATCCACCTCCGCGCCTCGGGACGGGCTTGCACCATTCCGTAAGCGGTCACGTATGCCAGGAGCAACGTAATTCCGACAGTCAACGAGCTGATCCAGAGGGTATTGACGACCACCACGCGAACCGTCGGATTCTGAAGCAGAGCCCAATAGTTTCCAAGGCCAGGTGTCGGCGCTAGGAAGCTCAGCCCCACCACCCCGGCAAGCGGAATGACGTAGCACACCAGGAGTACAAAAGCGGAGCCGGCAAGCAGGCGATCCTGCAAGGAAAAGCCGCGAAGCGTCGCCGACGAAAAGTAAGTGCGCCTAGGCCCCGCCTGCACCGTCAACGCCGGATTCATGCAGCGAACTCCGGCGAAACCGCGGATGGTTCAGGCACGGCCACATCGCTGTTCGGCAGGCACCAGAGCCGTTCGGCATCGAAGACGAGCCAAACATCTAATCCCGGCGCCACGGGCGATGCGGTGCCGGCCATAGTCACCGTCAAGGTCTCGTTGCCGACCGTGACCAGTATGTCGACCGAAGCGCCCAGAAACGTCTGGCTTACAACCTTGCCACGAATCCGACCGTCGGCGTTTGGCGCCCTACTTCCTGCCTCGGTCATGGTGATGCTTTCGGGCCGAACGGCAAGCACACAAGGGCCGGCGGCGAGCGGCACGGGCCCCGGCGCCGCCCCGATCCGGGTGCCGTTCCACTGAATTTGCGGCCGGCCATCGGGGCCGCCGAGCACCACAGCTTTCAGCAGGTTGTTCTTGCCGAGGAAGCCGGCGACGAAACGGCTGGCCGGCCGATCATAGATCGCGCGGGGCGAACCGATCTGTTCGGTTCGGCCCCGGTTCAGAACGACGACGCGGTCCGAAAGAGCCAGCGCCTCCTGCTGGTCATGCGTCACGTAGATGAATGTTGTCCCAACCTGCCGATGAAGACGGACAAGCTCGGCCTGCAAGTCACGCCGCAGGGCTGCATCCAGTGCGCTCATCGGCTCGTCGAGCAACAACAGGTCCGGCTCGAAAGAGAGCGCACGCGCCAGCGCGACGCGCTGCTGCTGCCCTCCTGACAGGTTTTTCGGAAGACGGCTGCCCAAGCCGCCGATCTGGAGAAGGTCCATGACCTCGTTGACGCGGCTCTCGAGTCGCCTTTTGTCAGTGCGGCGCACGCGCAACGGAAAGGCGATGTTTTCGTAGACCGTCAAATGAGGGAAAAGGCCGTAGCCCTGCGGTACAACTCCAAAACGCCGTGCCTCCGGCGGCAGATGAGTGATGTCGTTGCCATCAAGATAGACCCCGCCATGGTCCGGCTCGATGAAGCCCGCGAGAACCGAAAGCAGCGTCGACTTGCCCGACCCGGACGGTCCCAGCAAGGTCAGAAATTCGCCCCGGGCAACATCGAGCGAGATGGACTCCAGTGCGTGCAGCTCACCATAGCGCTTGCAGATGCCATCGACCTTCAGAAAGCCCGTCGACATCAGAATGCGCTCGCCTTCGCGAGCTTATCTGGCCAGAAGGATGACCGGGGCGTCATTCTAGTTGCCTCAAACTGAATTCATAGACCTATCGACATTTCGCGCGATGATGTTGCCGATCGCGCCTGATGTCGAGCACCGCCGGCAAAAAGCGATAAACGTACCTCGCAAGCGTGGTCGGCGCGCCGACCGTTTCCTATCTAGGGCAATTCTTGGAAATAGCATTGCGCAGCTCTCGCGCGGCGCGACACCATTTACGCGGCAGCCGACCTGACGAGAAACGGACACCGATCCGCCCTCTCTCGATTTTCGTCGATCACGCCGTACTGCCACCATTCGATCTCGCCGGCATTGTAGCTTCCCAGTTGCGGGCTATGACCGAGACCGTCATACCGTTCGACGCGGTCGCGGATCCTCTGTCGAACGCGACGCCCCTCCGGGGTTTCGCCGGCCACGATGTCAAATCGTTCTCGTGGATTGACGATGAACAGCAGATTGTCGCCGAGGTTTCGGCTACGGCGGCGTACATGAGCGGGGTTGCTCATGTTCACGAACAGCTGCATGCCGTTGTAGCACATGGCCCAGTATGGCGAATGCGGATCGGTCGCGACGTCCTTTGGCCAAGGCTCGTTGTCGAGCTCGTGCCAGCTCTGCAATGTCCGCCATCCGATGTCGTGGTAGCCGGCAACATCATTCGCCGAAGCGGCTTTTTGCGAGAACGCAACGACCAAGGGACGAGCCGTGCTGACCTTTCCGTCCCAGTGGCGCGACAATTCCACGTACGCAGAAAGATCTTCCGCAGCTTGCTGGAGGCTTCCCTGCGAGCCGTCCTCGACGAACGAGAACAGCAGCAGTCCGCGGCCGAACGCATTCTGCGAGAAGATGCATGGAAACTCGGCCGGCGGCGTCAGGCGCTCCGCCAACTGCCTGAAGCAGCTCCGCTGCCAACTCCCGCCTTCAAATCGGTCATGGACTTGGCTCTGCTCGATCAGACTCATGAGTTTAACCTCTCGCGTTAAACGATATCCCGCCGTTCGGGGGCGATACATTTACGAAAGAAGCCAAATGTTCAGAAGGTGCATGTGTCGTCGATCATACGAGGTCATAGCAGGCCATAAGACCCGAGAAAGATAGGGCCGCCACATTCGGTGCGAATGATCGCATCGTAGAACCACACGGCGCGACAACAACGTTCTTCATCACGTCGCAGGCGATGTGGCGGCAGCTATTGCGCGAGTCTCACGGGATCGCCGACTTTGATGCGGCCACGATCATCTGGAATGAGGTATTGACCGAAGATCGTTTCTCCACGCGTGTTTCGCCTGAACCTGGAGAGGGTTCGTAGCGGCTCGTGGTCGCCCGTTTTCAGCCCGCGCTCCTGATCGATCGTTATGACGGCGCATCTGGAGCACGCTTTGGCGACCCGAAATCTGACGCCTCCCAGTTCCAATTGTTGCCAATGGTCCTCCGCCCATGCGCGCGCATGCTCGACAACGACGTTGGCTCTGAACCTCGTGAGGTCAACCGGATGCTCCAAGCGCGTGTTCAGATCATCCAACGAAGATTTGTTGATCAGCAACAAGGGAAAGTCGTCAGCAAAGGAGACCCGGTCGGCCGCAGCTCCAAATCCCGGATCGACCTGCCGCGCGGTGCAGGGACTATCCATGTAGGCGAACCGGTAATCTCCACCGAGAATGTTACTCAGCCAGGCATTCTCTTCCCGGCCGGCAATGAGCGCCGGTGCGCGGTCATTCCATATGACGACATCGGCACGCCCCGCTGGCGGTTCAGGCGTTGACAATACTAGCGAGGAGCCGTCGAGCGCGGACAATATAAGCCCACCGAATGACACGGACGCACTTATGGTCGCCATCCGAGGGAGCGTTCGTTGCGTAACGAAGCTCCCTTTCGCATCAACAATCATCCATCGCCGGTCGTCGGCTAGGCCCCATGGCTCGACATTGGCCTCAAGGACCGATTGTCCTCGAAGCCCCTTTACGGGGTAGAGCCAAATGTCACGAATTTGCATCTGCGCAGTCATGCGATTGCCGATCAGCCATCTCGTCAGCCAGCCCACGGTTCGATCGGCACCCTAGGAACGAGATCGCGAATTCAAAGGGTCATCTACGACCGATTGAATAGGGCCATGACACGACGCGATTCTCAAAACCATGAAGGTTACACGTTACGGACATCAGCATGTCCTGACGTCTCGCAATGGAACTAGCAGGGCTTGCACGAAAACAATCTGAGGCAGTCGTGCGTCCAGGCAGCAAACAACCGCTATCCGCCTCGCACGCGACAAACGAAAATGTCTTCTTTAAGTTGCGCACCCATTTTTGCTCGCCATCGCATCATCGATGCGGTACTCAACCCGCCCGCGAGCTTCAAAGGAAGTGACCCATGCAGCAGTTAAGCAAAGACGACAGAATCGCGACGCGCGCGCACCAGCATGGATCTTATCAACTGGATGTCTTTCGCTCGGCCATCGAAGTCCCCGAGCATTGCAGGGCGGGCATCATCGATCTGCTTAACGAGATCATTTCCACCAACTGGCGGCTCGACAGTCCCTGGTGGTCGGCGTCCGATACCCCCTTTCAGGATGGATACGGCATCGGGCTGGTTCGCCTCGCCGATCAGATCGTCGGATTTTCCATCTGGCGCCGTCTCTCGATCGATGGCCGGCCGGCCATTTGCCGCTCCGGAATTGAGCTCAGGCCGGAGCACCAGCGCAAGGGACTGTTCGGGCTGCTGCTGAAGGGAATCCTGGACGCCGAACTCGCCACCGTGCCCGCCGGGGCGGAAATCTACTACACGTGGCGAACGAGAAATCCGGTGGCCTGGAGCGCGCATGCAAGGACATGCAAGCGGCTACTGCCCTCGCTGTCAGACGGCAATGGGGACGACTCCTTGAAGGACGCCGCCGTACAAATCGCCAAGATTCTCTATCCGGACCGGGATCTCGAGTTTCCCAACCTGATCGTCCGTAACTCCTATCCGAACATCACCTACTACAATCAGCCAACTTACGAGTCGGATAGCGCGCTGACAGAAACGTTCCGCCGTATCGTCCCCGACACAAGGGATGCGATCTTCACGGTAGGGACCGTCGTGCGGCCGTCGATCTAGTACCGACAACCATGCTGATGAAGCCCGCCGATTCCGCGTCCCCGCTTTCGTGGCGGGATCTCATTGGATGGGGATGCGTTTCCGGTGCTTACGCGGTCGCTTTCCTGCAGCGCGTGTGCCCGCAAACAATCGTCGGCGAGTTGGCCCGCGACTTCGGTGTTGGAGCGGACGGCCTAGGAATCATTGCGTCTTCGTACTTCATTGGCTACATGCTGATGCAGTTTCCCGCCGGCGTACTCGTCGATGTCTTCGGCGTGAAGGCTCTGGTGATCTGGAGTCTCGTAGCCTCTTCCGTTGGCACGGTACTGTTCGCCGCCTCGACGAGCGTTTCATCCGCATTTCTGGCTCGTCTCATCGTAGCATGCGGCGACGCCCTGATCTTCACAGCGCTCATCAAGCTGGTGGCGCAGCAATTCCGCGAACGCCAGTTTGGAATCATGTCGGGGCTCTCACAGCTGTCCGGCTATGCGGGCGGCGCCTTGGCAGCTACACCGCTCGCTTTTCTTGTATCATGGGTAGGCTGGCGCGCGAGCTTTGCAAGCATCGGTATTTTCTGCCTCTTCAACCTTGTCCTCGCATCCTATTTTCTGCGCCCGCGCAGCCCCACCGCTCAGCGGTTCACCCTCAAAACCGTCCTGTCTTCTGCCATCGCCGAACTGAAACATCGGGAGAGCTGGGGCTGCTTGCTGACGTTTGCATCCCACTTTGTAAGCGTGACAACAATCTCAGGCGTCTGGGGCATACCGTTGTTGACAGACGCCTTTGCTATGGAGCGCCATAACGCGACCGCGACGCTATTTCTGTTCATGGCGAGTTGCATGGCGGGCTCCGTGATCTTCGGCTATGTCGCAGATCGAGTGCGATCGGTGGGACGGGCGCATGTCGTGATGTGTCTGCTCCGGACAGGCAGTCTCGCCTTACTAGCCCCCGAGGTAGGACAACTGACAGGCCTGGGTGCCGTTGTCGCGGGCTTCATCGTCCTGGGTTTGATTGCCGGCGGCATGACGCCGATGATCCTCAAGGCGGTCAGGAGCATCTACTCTGTCGCACGCCTTGGCACAGGCGCCGCAATCAATACGACCTCCGCGGGGCTTCTCACCGGCGCGTTACAGCCCGTGCTCGGATACCTGCTCCACGAAACCTGGGAGGGCGCGACGCGCGATGGCGTCAACGTCTATTCTGACGCGGGTTATAACGCGCTCATTCTGATCCTGGTGGGCATGTCCCTACTGGGACTCGTCGGCGTGCTGCTGATGCGGCGAAGGCTTTGATGCGCGTCGCCGCAGAGCCCTGGGCCGCGCTACGAGCGAAAGTCGAAAAGGAGTTTCTGTGCAACATTCCTCTCGGCTCCAGTTTACGGGCTATCAGCTGCGCTATCGTGAAGTGTATCAACGCCTGAGAGAGTCAATCCTGCAAGGAGCGTATCCTCATGGCGCCCGGGTTCCCTCAATCCGAACGCTCGCTTCCGAGCTCGGTCTTTCACGCGCCACTATCGAGAAGGCCTACGACCTGCTCATTGGAGAAGGACTTCTCGTCAGTCACGGGCAATCCGGAACAAGAGTTTCTTATGTTCGGCCTCGCATGCTGGTCGCACGGATTCCATACGCGCCGGATCAATCGATCCCGGATTCCAAGCCAACTGGAGATGATTCAACGGATGTAAGCGAGAACGAGCGCTCTGGAACACTAGCCGGCAGTACGGGTGTCAGCCCCTTCCAGATTTCCGTGCCCGCAATCGACGTTTTTCCGCGGGCAGCCTGGCTCAAGATCAGCCAGCGCATCTTGAGAGATCGCGCGGAGATAAGCCAACTCGTTGACGACGTCCAAGGCTATCATGCCCTACGAACGGCCATCTGCGGGTATCTGAACGTGGCGCGGGGCATTCGGTGCGGGCCACATCAGATCTTCATTACGGGTGGGTACCGCCAATCATTGAGCTTGGTGGCCGGCGCACTCGTTGCTTCCGAGAGCGCGATCTGGATCGAAGATCCCGGGTATCCGCCGACATCTGTGGTGCTCGAACGGCTCGGGATGCGTCCCATACCCATTCCGGTAGATTCTGAGGGACTTGACGTCAACGAAGGCCGCCAACGCGCCGCTCGTGCCCGCATGGCAATCACGACACCAACCAAACAAAGTCCTCTTGGCGTGAGCATGTCGCTGCGGCGCAGAAGCGACCTCACGGATTGGGCTGCCGAGACCGGCGCTTGGATCGTGGAAGACGACTACGACAACGAGTTTTGCTTCGAAGGAAAGCACCTACCGACATTGCACAATCTGGATACTTACGGCCGCACGTTATATTTTGGCACGTTCAGCAAGAACCTCCACCCCAATCTGCGTATCGCCTACGTCGTGTCCCCCGATTCTATCGTCGCTCCCCTCCGAATAGCCGCTAACAATATGCTGGACGGAATTTCAATATTGCAACAAAAAGTGCTGGCTGCCTTCATCGCCGAAGGTCATTTCGCGCTTCACTTGAAGAAATCGCGCGGCATCTGTGCCGCAAGGCGAAAAGTGGTGATTGACGCTCTGGCTGCTCGGTTTGGCCCACGGTTATCCATCTGCCAAAAGAGCTGCGGCCTTCATCTCTTCGCGACCACAAGTGGATCTGCGAACGACGTCGCAATTTGCAAGCTTGCTAACCAGAAGGGACTTGGCCTCTCGAACCTCTCTTCGAGATACATCAAGGCCGAACCTAAACAGGGCCTGCTTCTGGGTTATGCGAACTTCTCAAGCGACGCTCTGCTGTCGCGCTCGATGGACCCGCTCGAGGAATGCCTTGACTATTTCGACCATGTCGGTGCCGAACTATAGCAGATTGGCTCGTCGCCATAGGCGACTGCACAAGGCCTTACACCGCGACGTCTCGATATCTTGTACGTGCGACGCTCTCTGAGAGAGGCGGCCGCCGTGTGGGCGAGATGCGGATCGGTGCCATCGGCAAGCATAGCAACATCATCCAAGGACAGGTTGACCTGCGTAGCCAGACGGAGAGCCGCCGCGCGGTTCGTCGTTTGCCGGCTCATGGAAAGATGCTGGCGGCCGAGCACGCTGGCAAGCGCGCGAGGGGGTACGGCGCCGCCAATAGTAGACGGCTGTGCAGCAGCTCCCGCGCCAGGCCGGTTTCGTGAGTGATTTCAGGCTGGGCGGGCGAGTTGGCTGGGACGGGAGGGTACTTCGGCAAATTTCGACACGTGGCGGCCAGCGCGCCCATGCTGTGCTCCTGGGAGGCTTCGGTCAGAAACGCAACCATGGTGTCAACGCAAATCACGAGGTCGAGCTGCCGGATCAGATGACCGAGGGCCACGATGTCGGGCGTGCTGATATCCCGCGCGACCGTCTCCGGGAGCCGCTCAGCCCCTCCTCCTCGCTGAAGCGAATACAAAGTTCTGCCGTCGCCGCCAAGGCGCCTCAACAGCGCCGGCGGAACGGAACGCCGCTTGTCCCAGGCACCAACCTCCCAGACCAGACCGACAGACAGGCCGCCGCGTTGCTCGAGCAGCTGCGACGATAAGCTGCTTGCCGGCAGCGTCAAATAGGGAGCGCGGATCTCGACCGTTGCCGGCCCTGCCCTGATCGCGTGCGGAACCTCCATGATCTCGATATCGACATCAAACTCGGTGCAAGGCGCACCATCATGAAGCGGAATTGCAAGACTGACGCCCTCGATCCGTTCGACCAGCGGCAATAGCTCAGCCTGGCACCAGACCGTCACGCTGCGCGCTATCATCCTGAGCGCAGGCATGAAGCGCAGGAACTGGATGGTGTCGCCGAGGCCGTGATAGCAGCGGACCAGCACGCGCTTGTTCGCCAGTTCCTCGCCGCGCCATATCCGTTGCAGATGGCGCGGACCAGTGTGCTTGGGGGCAGCCGCAAGCGCTGCCAGATCGCGATCGGCAATGGCCCAGGCGCGAGCGAAATCCCCCGCACGCATCGCCTCCGTCCAGCTGTTCATGCTGCCCACGTCGGGGCACCCCTCCTAGGCTCTCACGAATTTATGAAAGCGACTGAACTCGCCATCCTTGGTCCTGTCCTGATGAAGGAACGCGATGCCGGCATCGTCGAACTTCTCGAAGAACACGTCCCAGCCGATCCGGTCGAGACCTTCATCCGGGGGATCGAAGTCGATCCGCAGGATGCCGGCATGCCCCTTCCCTTCGGTCGCCTTCACGGTTGCCGGCTTGCCACCGCGTTCTTCCGCCCATTTTCGAATGACGTCGTGGTTGGTGGTGTGCTGCGCTTCGCTGCTGTGCGTCTTTGAGTGGCTCGAGTTCATGTGGATACCTTCCTGGTTGGCGCTGGAACTCGACGTGACGACGAGTTCGTCCGCTTTCGCTGAACGTCGGCCGGCAGAATTTGTTCTTGTCGACCACCGCTCCGGGTCGAATGGGCATTGCCACATCCACCATCTTCTTCTTGTTCTTCAACCAGGAAGAAGATCGTTCCTTGCAGGCGCCCGCAGATTCTAATCCAGGTTAAGCTTGTTTCTTTTTCTGGGGGTTTGAAGCGATCATCCTGCCGCACACCATGGTCGACACAGGAACGAACATACCTTCCGCACGTTCGCCGATCTACTTACGTTTGACCGTGTTGCTTTTCCGGAGGGCATCGATTCATGCATTCACGTCTTCAAGACAGGCAACGCGTACGCGTCGGCATTGTCGGCGTAGGCAACTGCGCGAGCTCGCTGATCCAGGGGCTTACCTACTACCGGAATGCAACGTCGAACGAGCCGGTACCCGGATTGATGAATGTGGATGTCGGCGGCTACCACATCAGCGACATTCAGATCGCTTCGGCATTCGACGTCAACGCTCATAAGGTCGGCCGCGACGTTGCCGAGGCGATCTGGGCCAAGCCGAACAACACGCACCGCTTTTCCGACGTCGCCGAGAGCGGCGTGATCGTGCAGCGCGGACCGGTCATGGACGGCGTCGGCCGCTATCTTCAGGACGACATTCCAGTTTCAGATGCGCCCGAAGCGGACGTTGCGGAGGTGCTGGCGATGTCGCGCACAGACGTTCTGGTGTCCTATCTTCCGGTCGGCTCGCAACGTGCAAGCGAATGGTACGCCGCCCGCGCGATCGAGGCCGGTTGCGGCTATGTCAACTGCATCCCGGTTTTCATCGCCTCCAATCCGGATTGGCGAGCCAGATTTGAGCAAGCCGGTCTACCCATCATCGGCGACGACATCAAAAGCCAGGTCGGCGCCACCATCCTTCACCGCGTGCTCGCCAATCTTTTCCGCGACCGCGGCGTCCGCCTCGACCGCACCTATCAACTCAACGTCGGCGGCAATACCGATTTCAAGAACATGCTGGAGCGGGAACGGCTGACATCCAAGAAGATATCGAAGACCCAGGCCGTCACCAGTCAGTTCGACGTTCCCATGGATGCCGATAACATCCATGTCGGGCCGAGCGATCACGTCCCCTGGCTCACCGACCGGAAGCTCGCTTACATCCGGCTGGAGGGCACCACCTTCGGCGGCGTTCCCCTCAGCGCCGAGGTGAAGCTCGAGGTCTGGGATTCTCCGAACTCGGCGGGAGTCGTCATCGACGCCGTGCGTTGCGCCAAGCTCGCCATGGACCGCGGCATGGCGGGCGCGCTGACCGGCCCTTCGAGCTACTTCATGAAGTCGCCGCCGCAACAGTTCACCGACGAGAAAGCCAGGCGTCGAACCCGGGCCTTCATCGGCAACAAGGCCTACGCGTGATGGCGAGAACCATACATCTCGTGCGTCACGGTCGTCACGCCCTGCTTGGCCGCACCCTGTGCGGCCGGATGAAAGGCGTCGCGCTCGACGAGCTGGGTTGCGAGGAGATCGCGCACTGCGCCGATGCGATAGATCCCCGCCCGAATCTGGTTCAATCGAGCCCGCAGCGCCGCTGCCTGCAATCCGCCTGCATCTTGGCCACGCACTACAGTCTCGCGGTCGAGATCGTTCCTGCTGTCGATGAACTGGACTACGGCGACTGGACGGGACAAAGGTTTGACGATCTCGACCGAGATCCGCGATGGTCGGCCTGGAACACGCAACGCGGCACGAGCCGGCCGCCCGGCGGCGAGAGCATGCGAACCCTCCAGCAACGCGTCATCGGCCATCTCGAGCAGCTGCGGAGCGACTCTAGTTGCGACACCGTAGTCGTCGTCAGTCATGCAGAGCCTATCCGTACAGCGCTATTGCATTATCAGGGACTTGAGCTCGACGACTTTCTCTCCGTCGAAATCGAACCGGGCAGTGTCAGCACGCTGATCGTCGATCAGAACAAATTCAAGATTACCGGAATGAATCAGCGGGCAAGAGCGTGAAGATCGTCATATTCGGCCTGACTATCTCCTCCTCCTGGGGCAACGGTCACGCCACCCTGTGGCGGGGCCTCTGCAAGCACCTGGTGCGACTGGGGCACACCATCGTGTTTTTCGAGCGCGACATGCCTTATTATGCCAACGCTCGGGATCTCCATGAATTGCCGGGCGGCCAGCTGAACTTGTTTCCGGATTGGGAGACTGTCCGCCCGATTGCGAAGCAGGATCTCCGCGACGCCGATGTTGCTATCGTCACGTCGTATTGTCCGGACGCAATCGCGGCGACCGACTTGATCCTCGCCGAGGGACGCCCTCTTCCGGTGTTCTACGACCTAGACACCCCGGTGACGCTGTCGAGGATCGTGGCCGGAAAAGCAGTGCCGTATATCGGTCCACGCCGCCTGGAGGACTTCGATCTGGTCCTGAGCTTTACGGGAGGTCCACGGATCTCGCACGAATTCCGCTCCAGGCTCGGCGCACGTCACGTCGAGCCCCTCTATAATCATGTCGATACAGACGTTCATCGGCCGGTCGAACCGCAACCGCATTACCGCGCCGATCTGTCTTATCTTGGGACCTACTCCGACGATCGTCAGTCGACGCTCGAGGCGTTATTCATGGCACCCGCGCGAGCACGGCACGACCTACGGTTTCTGATCGGCGGCGCCCAGTATCCCGACGATTTTCCGTGGTCCCCAAACGTCTATTTCGTCCAGCATCTACCGCCGTCCGAACATGCCGCTTTCTTCGCTTCGTCTCGCCTGACCCTCAATGTCACTCGTCGGGCGATGGCGGAGATGGGGTGGTGCCCCTCTGGCCGGCTGTTCGAAGCGGCAGCCTGCGGAGTTCCCCTTGTCAGCGACAGTTGGGAGGGAATTGATATGTTCTTTGCCCCTCGCGAGGAAATCCTCCTTGCGAAAGACGGCGGCGACACGCTCGCTGCCTTGGCGATGTCCGATGCCGAACTGCGACGCATCGCGCGACGGGGACGCGAGCGGGCCATGGACCAGCA
The DNA here is from genome assembly GCF_023073075.1 of Bradyrhizobium sp. 61. Taxonomy (NCBI): domain Bacteria; kingdom Pseudomonadati; phylum Pseudomonadota; class Alphaproteobacteria; order Hyphomicrobiales; family Nitrobacteraceae; genus Bradyrhizobium; species Bradyrhizobium sp. 61. Next base: position 196,985 of record NZ_JADPIU010000011.1, read on the forward strand.
CACATCGGACAAGCGGGCCAATGAACTTGTTGCGCTGCTCGAACGCACAGTCTCCGATCGCACGGGCCAGCAGCAATCTAAGGAGGCTTAGATCATGTGGGGACTTGTCCCAGCTGCCCCCGCGGCGGCCGCATCCAGCCGCTCGCCTTTTCTAAAGAGCCGCCCCCCGTCGGCAGCCGCGGCGATGACGGCAACGCGCGTCCTTACGCGATCTCCGAGTATCTCGTGGAGCGCTTGATCCTGGGCGGGCCCGACAAGATCTGCTTCGTCATCTTGCCCGGCAAATCCGACTTTCTCAAATATTTCGGCGACCATTACGACAGCGCCCAGCTCGCCTACGTGGTGCAGCCGGAGCCCCTCGGCCTGTGCGATGCCCTGTTCAGGGCGAGTACGGTCGTCGGCAGAGACGATGACGTGATTGTTGGGCTGCCCGACACGGTGTGGCTTGCCGCCGCTGCCCTGCGCGCGCTGCCGGGCGCCGATCTGTCGTTCCTGCTGTTTCCCGTAGGGCATCCCGAATTCTTCGATGCCGTGGTGCTTGATGGCGATCGTGTGACCGAAATCCAGGTCAAAAAACCCAACGCAACCTCGACATGGATATGGGGAGCGTTCCGGATGTCCGCACGGGGCTTTCGTGAGCTGCAGGCGTTTTGGACCAAGCGTGACCGCTGCGACGAGTATTTTGGAACGTTGGTCAATGCCTACCTCGCTGCCGGCGGCCGCGGCACCGGCTTGAAGGCCGGCGAGTCCTATGTCGATGTCGGCACGATCGATGGCTATCGCACGGCGATGGCGCTGCTTGCCGACACCGGTGCCGAGGATGCGCGTTCGCGCCTTTGCGCCGGTGCATCGGCTGAGGCTATTCCGGCTGCGTCCATGACGAACGACGGAGTGATCGCATGAACCGACCGGCCCTTTCCCGTGACGAAATTCGCCGGCGCGTCGATGCGCTCGGCCCGTGGTTTCACAATCTCGATCTCGACGGCGTCCCGACCGCGCCGGCGCATTTTCTCGGCGACTATCCGAACGTCAAATGGCGGCGTTTCTCGGAAACTATCCCGGACCGGCTCGAAGGCAAGACCGTGCTGGATATCGGCTGCAACGCCGGCTTCTACGCGATGGAATTGAAGCGGCGTGGCGCCGAGCGCGTGCTTGGCCTGGACATCGACGAAGAATATTTGGCGCAGGCTCGTTTCGCCGCCGAAGTCAACGGACTCCGCATCGAATTCCGCGAGATGTCCGCGTACGACGTGGGGCAGCTCCGCGAAAAGTTCGATCTGGTGATCTTCATGGGCGTGCTCTATCACCTGCGCCATCCCCTGCTCGCCCTCGACCTGATCCACGAACATGTCGCCGGTGATCTCCTGCTGTTTCAGTCGATGCAGCGCGGCGACAGCCACATCGAGCCGATCGAGAAGAATTACGACTTCTGGACCAAGGATCAATTCGACGCTCCAGGTTATCCCAAGCTTCACTTCGTCGAGCACAAATATGCCGACGATCCCACGAACTGGTGGGTCCCAAATCGTGCGTGCGTGGAAGCCATGCTTCGCAGCTCCGGCTTTGCCATCACGGCGCATCCCGAAGACGAGGTTTATCTCTGCAAGCGAACGGAGCGGCCGCAGGCCGATGGCCCCGTCTACCCATCGAGGAAGGTTTGCTGATGATCGAAGCTGCCAAGATCTGGAACGAGCCGAACAACAAATCACATTGGGACCTCCTGATCGATCCGGACTGGGCGATGTTCGCCGACACCGCGATTGCCGCGGGCAAGGCCATTCGCACGGCACATCCGACCCTGCCGCGCGTGCTGGGTGGCATATCGCCGATCGATCCATCTTTCATCCGGAACATGCAGGTCCGCGGCGTTCTCGATCATGTCGATGCAGTGGCGGTGCACGGCTTTCCGCTCGACTGGAATCTCTGGCAGATCGGCGAATGGCCGAACAAGCTCGACGAGATCAAGGCAGTGACCTCGCTCCCAGTCTGGGTTACAGAAGTCGGCGTTTCATCGTTCGGTGCTGAAGAGGTCCAGGCTTGGGGCCTGTCGCGCGCCGCCGAGCTCCTGATTGGCCGCGCGCCGCGGATCCACTGGTACAGCCTCTACGACCTGCCCACCGCCTGGGAGGCGACGACCCGGCACAAGGAAGCCGAAGGCTCCTCCTACTACCGGCATTTCCACATGGGGCTGCTGCGGGAAGATGGCGCGCCAAAGGCCGCACTGGACAAGTTCGGGCAATACGCGCGTGACCTCGGACTCTGCCAGTGGTTTCATTACAAAGATCATCGTCTGCACGAGGCCGCGGTTTGGATGCGCCGCCTTGGCGTGACACATCTCCGTACGGGATTGTCCTGGGCCGACAGCTTCCGTCCCAACGCCCTTGATTGGTTCGATCGCCAGATGGACGCTCTGGCCGAATTCCAGGTCACCGTGACATTCTGCTTCACGCCGGAACATCGCGGGGTCGCGCCTCATCACACCAGCCCGCCAAAGGATGTGAACGAGTTCGCCGATTTTTGCGCCCAGATGGTCGAACGCTATTGCACCAGGACCGGGCTGGCACCCTCTGCTTCACCGCAACCGCCCAGGACGGAGCCGACATGCGTGCTCTAATCCTGGTGATGGATTCCGTCGGCGTCGGCGCTGTGCCTGACGCTGCGCGCTATGGCGGCACAGCAGACAACGCAAGTCGGGAGGCCGCTCCGCGTTCCTAACCGGGTCGCGCTCGGTCTCGGCCAAGCCTGCCAACTCGCCACCTGGCGCACACCGCCGGGCCTCGCGGTCCAGGCCGGGATCTCGCAATCTGGATGTGCGAGCGAGATATCGAAAGGCAAGGACACCCCTACCGCGGGACCGGACGGAATATGCGAGGCCATGGCAACGACGCCCTCTTTTGATGCTATCCTTGATGGACTGGATGGCCTGGCGGAGGGTGGACTGTTGTTTGCCAGCTTCGTCGACTTCGATACGACCTATGGTCATCGTAGGGACGTGGCCGGATATGCCGCGGCCTTCGAAGGATTCGATGCAGGACTGCCGCAACTGCCCGATCAGTTGCGAAGCGATGATCTATTGCTCATGACCGCGGATCACGGCTGCGATCCCACCTGAGCCGGCACTGATCACACGCGCGAACAGGTCCCTGTTCTCGTGGCGAATGCCAGACGCTCTCATCGCCTCGGTCGGCACACCAGCTTTGCAGATGTTGGCGCAACTGTCGCAAGACCTCTCGCGTTGCCAGTGCTGCTCCACGGCACGAGTTTTTAGAATCTGCGCTCGGCGATTCACCCAGATTATTGATCCAGGTTAGAGAAATGTTTGTTTGTACATTTTGCAGGAACCAACATTCCTTGCTCCGCTTCTACCTTCGAACGCGACCGGCGCGCAGGTCGTCCGACCGATAGCAGAGCGCGCTTCCACACTCATACAGACCGATCCCGCGGGATCGGTCTCATGCGCACGGAGCGGTGAATGACCCGAGTATTGATCACGGGCGGTGCGGGCTTCATCGGATCGCATGCGGCCGATGGTCTGTTGGCGGCCGGCTATGAGGTCAGACTGCTCGACAATCTCTCGCCACAGGTTCACGGCGGCAACCGTCAGCGGCCCTCTTATCTCGCCGCCGATGCGGAGCTCGTCGTTGGAGACGTGACTGACGCCAACGCCGTCGAACAGGCTCTGCGAGGGGCCGACATGGTCCTGCATCTCGCCTCAGCAGTGGGCGTCGGCCAGAGCATGTACGACATCGAGCCCTACGTCAGGACCAACGAGGTCGGCACTGCCGTACTGGTGCAGGCGTTGTCAAAGCGTCCAGTCGAACGGCTGGTTGTAGCCTCCTCGATGAGCATCTATGGCGAAGGCCTTTATCGCAGCGCCGATAATAGCGTGATCGCCTGTGATGAACGGCCGATCGAACAGCTTCGCCGCGGCGATTGGGAGTTGCATGACACGGCAGGCGATGCCCTCGAACCCGTTCCCACTCCCGAGACCAAGCAGCCTTCGCTGAGTTCGATCTATGCGCTGAACAAATATGCGCAGGAGCGGATGTGCCTGATCACGGGCAAAGCCTACGGCATTCCGACCTTGGCGCTGCGCTTCTTCAACGTGTTCGGTCCTCGCCAGGCCCTGTCCAATCCCTATACCGGAGTGCTCGCGATCTTTGCCGCCCGGCTGCTCAATGGACGACAGCCGCTCGTCTTCGAGGACGGCCTTCAGCGCCGCGATTTCGTTCATGTGCATGACGTCGCTCGTGCGTGCCGCATGGCGCTAGAGGTTAATCACGCCCAGGACGTCTTTAACATCGGATCGGGCCAGAGCCGCAATATCCTATCGGTCGCGCAGGATCTCGCTGACGTGATGGGACGGCCTGACATCGAACCCGAGATCACCCGGAAATATCGCGCAGGCGACATCCGGCACTGCTTCGCCGACATCGGAAAATCTCGCGATGTGCTCGGGTTCGTGCCGCAGGTCGAATTCAGGGACGGGCTCGACGAACTTGCAGAATACCTCGCCGACCAGATCGCAGACGATCAGGCCGAGCGGGCAACCAGCGAGCTGTTGCAACGAGGATTGGTTGCGTGATGACTGACAACAGACCCGTCCTGATCACTGGCGGCTGCGGTTTCATCGGCTGCAACCTAGCCGATCGACTCGCCGAACGAGGTCAAAACGTCCTGGTTTTGGACAATCTCGCCCGCGCCGGGGTGCGCGAAAATGCGCAATGGCTCAAGTCCAGGCACGGAGACCGGGTGGCGGTCACAATTGCCGATATACGCGATCCGATTCCCGTCATCGACGCCGTACGCGACGCCCGCGCAGTGCTGCACCTTGCGGCGCAGGTCGCCGTCACTGACAGCGTGAGCGATCCCGCTTCTGATTTTGAGATCAATGCGCGCGGTACGTTGAATGTACTCGAGGCCGTGCGCCTGCATAATCGGGCGGCGCCGGTGATCTTCGCCTCGACCAACAAGGTGTACGGTCGCCTGATCGAGGACAGCGCGATCACGCCGGCCGGCCGGCGCTATGCGCCGAAGAGTGATCTCTTGGCTGCCGGCGTTTCCGAAGGCACCCCACTCGACTTCTACAGTCCCTATGGTTGCTCAAAGGGCACGGCGGACCAGTACGTTCACGATTACGCCCGCGTATTCGGCCTTCGTACAGTTGTTATGCGCATGAGCTGCATCTACGGTCCGCGCCAGTTCGGCACCGAAGATCAAGGCTGGATTGCGCACTTCCTGCTGAGCGCGATTCGAGGTAATCCGCTCACGATCTATGGAGACGGCAAGCAGGTTCGCGACGCGCTCCATGTTTCGGATGCGGTCGGCGCCTGGCTCGCGGCGCTCGACCGCATCGATCTGGTACAGGGGCGTGTGTTCAATCTTGGCGGCGGTCCTGGCAACGCGATCAGCCTACTGGAGTTGATCGACCAGATCGGTAACCTGACCGGTAGAGGCGTTGCCTACAGCTTCGCTGACTGGCGTCCCGGCGATCAGCCCTGGTACATCACGGATACCAGCGCCCTTTCCGACGCGCTCGGTTGGGCGTCCAAGGTCGAGATTACGGAAGGCCTCCGCTCGCTCCACACTTGGCTGCATAGCCGCTTCGGATCGTCAGACGGCAGCCGCGAGGCCATGGCATGACCCGTGTCGCCCTCATCAATCCCAATTGGGAGTTCGGCGGCAGCATCTATTTCGGCTGCCGATCGCCTCACCTGCCGCTCGAGCTTGGCATTTCCGAGCATTACCTGAAGGCGGCTGGACACGAGACGCTGCTGGTCGATGCGCACATGTTCCATCTGTCGCTCGCGGACATTGAGGCAGAGCTCCGCGCGTTCGGTCCGGATCTGGTCGCCATGACCACAGCTCCAACCTACCTGTTCTGGCGTTGCGCTCCCCCTGAGCTTCGCGTGCCGCAGCAGCTCGCGCGTGCGGTTCGAGACCTCGCACCGGTCCTGGTTGCGGTCGGTCCTCACGGCTCGACCACGCCGAGGGCGGCGCTGAAGAAGCTCGGTGCCGACATTGTCCTGATGGGCGAGTGCGAGATTTCGTTGCTTCGCCTGGCCAACGGCGAACGCGACCTTGCCGGCCTTTGCTTTACAGACGGAACTTCCGTCCGAATCAATGGTGGGCCACAGGCTGCGCGCTTCACGGATCAGCCGCCGCTGCGCTGGCCTGACGAGATGATCCGCCGGCATCATCACCACCATCACCGCTTCGAAGCCGAGCCGCTTGCTCCCGGCGCCGAAATCGAGGCGTCACGCGGCTGTCCTTACAGCTGCACGTTTTGCGCCAAGGACAATTTCCGCAACGCCTATCGCAAGCGTCCGCCCGCCGTCGTACTCGACGAAATCGACGGCCTCCGCCGGCAGGGCGTCGAATACGTCTACTTCATCGACGAGATCTTTCTGCCGAACGCCGAGCTGCTGCAAGAGCTGACCACGCGGGGGCTGAAATTCGGCGTGCAGACGCGGATCGATCTTTGGAAGCCGGAGATGCTGGCCCTGCTCGGCCGCGCCGGTTGCGTTTCGATCGAAGCCGGGATCGAGAGCCTAACGGTTGAGGGGCGCGCCGCGCTTGCCAAGAATTGCAAGATGACGACCGATCAGCTCGCCGAGCGTCTGGCCGAAGCGCGTCGTCACGTTCCCTTCGTGCAAGCCAACCTGATTGAAATGCCCGAGGACGACGATCCAGTCGTGCAGCGCTGGCGCCGCCAGATGCAGGACGCCGGTGTCTGGGCCAACGACCCCGTGCCACTCTATCCGTATCCGGGATCTCCGGACTATCGCAAATTGTGGGGTGAGCCCGACGACTTCGCCTGGGAGCGCGCGCATCAACATTATCTTGCGATGTTCGACCGGTTCAGCGACGTCCAGAACGATCGCCCCGTCCCGCTCGATGCGCTCGAACTCCAGGTGGCGCCATGAGCCGCAACTCGAACATCAGGCTCATGATGACCACCGACACCGTGGGAGGCGTGTGGACCTATTCCCGCGGTCTCGCCTTCGATCTCGCCAAGGCGGGTGTCGAGGTCACCCTGGTGACGATGGGTCCTCGCGCGCGGACAGACGAGCGGGACCGGCTGCAGCGGTCCCGCGTGCGCCTGATCGAGACGGACCTCGCGCTCGAGTGGCAGGATCCGGAAGGCCGGAATGTGGCCGACGCGAGCCGCGTGCTGGCCGGCCTAGAGGCCAAGCTCAGGCCGGACGTCGTTCACCTCAACGGCTTCCGCGAAGCGTGTTTCGGCTGGGATGCGCCGACGGTGCTCGTCGCGCATTCCTGCGTCAATTCCTGGGCGCGGGCGTGCCGGGACACGGCGTGGCTCGAGGAGCCGCGATGGCGCCGTTATACCGAGCGCGTTGCTGCGGCTCTCGACGAGGCGCAGGCCTGGGTCTGCCCAAGTCAATTCTTCCACGACCTGATCAGCGAGCTCTACCATCCTCCCTCCAGAGGCACGGTGATCTGGAACGGGATCGCGCCAGGCGATTTCGTCGGGAGAAAACAGGACCTGATCCTCGCGGCCGGAAGGCTTTGGGACCGCGCCAAGAACATCGAAACTATCGCGGCCGCAGCGCATGGACTGACCTGGCCTGTCGAGGTCGCAGGCCCCGTCGATGCACGGCCGCCAGCTTCTGTAAGCTGGCTTGGACACTTGCCGCACGAGGCCATGCACGCCCGCCTGCGGCATACCGCAATTTTCGTCAGTCCAGCGCTCTACGAGCCGTTCGGCCTGTCTGTTCTGGAGGCCGCAACAGCGGGTTGCGCTCTCGTCCTGTCCGACATCCCGACATTTAGAGAATTGTGGGCTGGTGCCGCCATGTTCGTCGACCCGGCCGACGCCGACGCGCTGCATCGTGCGCTCGCCGGTCTCTGCGCCGACGGGCGCGAGCGCACGCGGCTGCAGCGCGCCGCCTATGAGCATTCCCTGACCTATTCGCAGGCACGAATGACCAGCGCTTATTTGACACTCTACGAAGGCCTGCTCACCTCGCACCGTGCCAACACCACAGAGAACAAAATCAAGGTGCTGGCATGAGATGCATCCTGTTCTACCATGCGTTCACCTCGTGCTGGAACAATGGCAACGCACACTTTCTCCGTGGCTACGCCCGCGAACTGGCCGCGCTGGGTCATAAGGTCGTCGTGTTCGAGCCGATCGACGGCTGGAGCCGATTGAATGCCATGCGAGAAGGCGGTCCGCACGCCCTGGACGAGATCCCGTCGCTGCTGCCCGGGATCGATATCCGCCGCTATGATGCCTTCCTCGATCTCGACAATGCCACTGACGGCGCTGATCTTGTGATCGTCCATGAGTGGAATTCGCCCGACCTTATCGCGCAGCTGGGGCGCAGGCGAGCGCAAGGTGCTCCCTGCACGCTGCTGTTTCACGATACCCACCACCGCGCGGTCAGTGCCCCGGACGAACTCGCGCAGATCAACCTTGATGAATTCGATGGCGTACTTGCCTTCGGCGAGGTGCTTCGGCAGATCTACCTGAAGCTCGGATGGGCGGATCGCGCCTTCACCTGGCACGAGGCGGCGGATACCGCCCTGTACCATCCGCTGCCGGATATCGCGCGCACCGACGATCTGATCTGGATCGGCAATTGGGGCGATGGCGAGCGCGGCGCCGAACTCAACGAGTTCCTGGTTGAACCGGTCGCAGACTTGAAGCTCCGGGCAAGCATCTACGGTGTCCGTTACTCCGAAGCGGCGCTCGATACTATTCGGGCGGCCGGTATCCGGTACGGCGGCTGGCTGCCGGCACATTGGGCTCCCGCAGCCTTTGCCAGCGCAGGCACCACGGTGCATGTGCCGCGGGCGCCCTATGTCCGTTCTCTTCCGGGGATACCTACCATCCGCGTGTTCGAAGCGATGGCGTGCGGCATCCCCCTGATCTCCGCGCCGTGGTCCGATACGGAAGGCCTGTTCCCCGCAGGCGCCTATCTCAGCGTTGCCGATGGCGGGCAGATGAGACGGGCATTGCGCACGCTCCTGGATGACCGCGAGATGTCATCCGCAATGGTGCAAACCGGGCTCCGTGTGATCAGCGAAAAGCACACCTGCCGTCATCGGGCGCAACAGCTGCTTGATATCGTCGAGCACATCCGGGCCCAGGGCCAGCCGCAGCGCAAGCCAGACATCGGAGCCGTTGCATGAAGATATGCTTCTTCGGATCGAGCCTCGTGTCGTCCTACTGGAACGGCGCCGCGACCTATTATCGTGGCATGCTGAAGGAACTCGCGGCGCTCGGCCACGACGTCACGTTCTTCGAGCCGGACGCGTTTGAACGCCAGGCGCATCGCGATATCGACGACCCCAACTGGGCACGGGTGGTCGTCTATCCGGCAACAGCGGAGGGCTGGCAACGCAGTCTTGATGCGGCCGCCAGATCTGCGGACATGCTGATCAAGGCCAGCGGGGTCGGCGTCTTCGACGAGGGGCTCGAGATCGCGGCCGCGACGATCCCGTCGAGAGCCATGCGCATCTATTGGGATGTCGACGCGCCCGCCACGCTCGAAGCGATGGAGGCGAACCCGCAGCATCATCTGCGTCGCGCCATTGCGTCCTACGACATGGTGCTGACTTATGGCGGCGGCGACCCGGTCGTGTCCGCGTATCGCGCCATGGGCGCCCGAGACTGCGTTTCGATCTACAATGCACTCGATCCGGCCACGCACTTTCCGGCGCCGCGAATTCCACGGTTCAGTTGCGATCTCAGCCTGCTTGCCAACCGGCTCCCCGACCGCGAGCAGCGCGTCGAGCGCTTCTTCATCGAGGTCGCGCGTCTCCTGCCGGAAAAATCCTTCGTGCTCGGCGGCTCCGGCTGGGAGACCAAGGACACGCCCGCCAATCTGCGCAAGGTCGGACACGTCGGCACCGCCGATCACAACGGCTTCTTCGGCTCGGCTCTTGCCACGCTCAACGTCAATCGCGACAGCATGGCCCGCTACGGCTTCTCGCCACCGACTCGCGTGTTCGAGGCCATCGGCGCCGGCGCCTGCCTCATCACCGACCAATGGGACGGCATCGACCATTTCCTCGAACCGGGCCGGGAGGTCTTGGTCGCGGCGACAGCAGCGGAGGTGGCGGAACACATCAACACTCTGACGCCCGATCGCGCTCGGGCAATCGCCGGCTGCGCCCGCGCGCGCATCCTCGATCACCACACCTACCGGCATCGCGCGCGCCAGTTCAACGAACTCTTTGTCGGAAGCAGCTCACGCATCGAGGCAGCAGAATGAACCTCAACATCGTCGTCATCGGTCTTTCGGTCACATCCTCATGGGGCAACGGTCATGCCACGACCTACCGCGCCTTGATCGAAGCCCTGGCACAGCGAGGCCACCGCGTCAGCTTCCTCGAGCGCGACGTTGCCTGGTATCGGGATCATCGCGATCTGGTCAGTCCGTCCGCGTGGAACGTCCACCTCTACCAATCGCTCAGCGACATCCCATCCCGCTTCGGATCGCTCATCCGCGCTGCCGATCTGGTGATGGTCGGCTCGTACGTGCCTGATGGCATGGCGATTTCCGACTGGGTGACGAGCCAAGCTCGGGGAATTACGGCCTTCTACGACATCGATACGCCGGTCACGCTGTCTCGCCTCGAGCAAGGGCTGGACTACCTATCTGCGGCAATGATCCCGCGCTTCGACCTGTATCTTTCCTTTAGCGGCGGCCCGGTCCCGCAGATGATCGAGGAGAATTACGGCAGCCCGCTGGCGCGCGTTCTCTACTGTAGCGCCGACACGAAGCTCTATGCGCCGAGGCAGGCGGAGCGGAAATGGTCGTTGGGTTACCTCGGAACCTACAGCGACGACAGGCAGCCTGTTCTCGAGGAATTGCTTCTGGCTCCTGCCCAAGCCCTCCCGACCGAGCAATTCGTGGTCGCTGGCGCGCAGTACCCGGAGCATATCGTCTGGCCCGACAATTTAACCCGCATCGAGCATCTCACGCCTCAGCACCATCCGACGTTCTATTCCGAACAGCGTTTCACCCTGAATGCGACCCGCAGCGATATGCGCGCCCTCGGCTTCTCGCCGAGCGTTCGTCTGTTCGAAGCGGCAGCCTGCGGAACACCGATCATCTCGGACCGATGGCCGGGCATTGATACGATATTCGAGCCGTCGTCTGAAATCCTCATCGCCTCGGCGCCAAACGAGGTGGTCGAGATCTTGCGGGACATGCCTGAAGAACGCCGGCGCGCGATTGCGGAGAACGCGAGAAAGCGCGTTCTTGCCGATCACACTTCAGAGCACCGGGCGCAGCAACTGGAAACATATTATTTGGAGGCTTCCGCGCAGCGCCATCTGAAATCAAAGAGGCTGCCTGAAATCCGGCCGGTGCAGGTCGCCGAGCTCTGAAGGGAGATGACCATGACGTTCCAGACTCGCATTCGTGCCCCGCGCCCGACCTCGACGGCGCTGATCGCAGGCGGCGCCGGCTTTATCGGCTCGCATCTGTGTGATGCGCTTCTACAGCGCGGGAACAGGGTCATTTGTCTCGACAATCTGTTCACCGGCACCATCGCGAACATCCGGCCACTGCTCAATCATCCGAACTTTCGATTCATTGAGCACGACGTACGCGAGCCGCTGAAGATCGACGAGACCGTCGATCGGATCTACAGTCTCGCTTGCCCGGCGTCGCCGCGCCATTATCAGAGGGATCCGATCGGCACGATGAACACCTGCGTGATCGGCACCATGAACATGCTCGAGCTTGCGCGCCGAAAATCGTCGTGCGTGCTTCAGGCCTCCACCAGCGAAGTGTACGGCGACCCTGAAATCCACCCTCAGCCGGAATCTTACCTCGGCAATGTCAATCCAATCGGTCCACGCGCCTGTTACGACGAGGGCAAGCGCGCAGCAGAGACGCTGATGTTCGACTACCACCGGCAGCACGGAGTCGAGATCAAGGTCGCGCGCATCTTCAATACCTATGGACCACGCATGCTCGAGAACGATGGGCGGGTCGTCTCGAACTTCATCGTACAGGCCCTGCGGGGCGAACCGATCACGATCTACGGCCGCGGGACCCAGACCAGGAGCTTCTGTTTCGTCGACGACCTCGTGCGCGGATTGCAGCTTCTGATGGAGAGCCCCGCCGCGGTCACGGGGCCGTGCAACCTGGGAAACCCGCATGAGGTCACGATCGAAGCGATCGCCCGCGAAGTTCTGTCGTACACCCGTTCGACCTCTCCACTCCGATTCGAGGCGCTGCCCAAGGACGACCCCAAGCGTCGTAAGCCCGTCATCGACATCGCCGAGCGGTCGCTGGGATGGCGTCCGCGCGTGCCGCTGAAGGACGGCCTACAGGCGACGATCGCCTATTTTGCCCTTCGCATTGCGACAGATGCGCCGGTGCTGACGCCGGCGATCGCCGCGGGCAGGACGGGCCGTACGGCACGCGGACGACTGACGCTTGCGAAGCGCACGTGATGACGTTCTAAAAACATTCGAAACAACCCCATGCACAGTAGCCGTGACAGGCAAAATCAATGACTTGATAGATATCTTGCGGATTTTGCGAAGTCTGCTTGTCGCGTCGGGCAAAACAGGAGCATGATGTCATTCTCGCTCGCTGCCGCTTGAACCGGCCAGCCTGATCATCGACAGGACCTGGCGCGCGGTCAGCCAAGGTCGTGGATGACGGGACTAAGGGGCGCGCCCTTGCCCAATTCGAGCGTTGCCAATGTGATCGGCAACTTGAAGCGCCGCCGCCCGGCGCTGCCGGGATTGAGGTAAAGCACGCCGTCCCGTGTGCTGATCTGCACACGATGGGAATGGCCCGACACCACGATGTCGATGCCGAGATCAGCCGGGACGACGTTCAGAGCGTTGAGGTCATGCAAAATGTAGAAGCAGTGGCCGCCGACGCGCAAGGTTTCAGTCTCAGGGTAGGATTTTGCCCACCCGGCGCGGTCGACATTTCCCCTGATCGCAGTGACCGGCGCAATTCGGCGAAGCGCCGTCACGACCTCGGAAGCGCCGATGTCGCCGGCATGAATGATATGGGAAACGCCTGCGAAGCAGTGCTCCACCTCCGGCCTCAGCAGTCCATGCGTGTCGGAGATCACACCGATGGTCAACGACATGCGAGAATCAAACCTTGTCGGAGAGCGTTTTCGGATCAAACCTCAGTGCAGGATATCCAGAGGCACCCGGGCACCCGGCCGATCGCCTCGCCATCCTGGTTCGTCACCAGGATGGCGAAGTGGCGCCCTCGAAGCTCGGGACGCTCCTTCGACAGACGCCGTGCAATCTCTTCAGCAACATCCAGCGCCTGAATGTCGTCCGGCAGCTCAGCGCCCCCCTCGTCGGTCACTGTCCTGGAATCCACCAAATTAAAATGATAGCGCGGCACGTTCAACCCGTCGAGTTTGCTGTCAGGAACGCCCGCTCTCCCGGCTTCGTTCCGGCCCGGGCGCGGCACTGACGGCCAGTCATCTCAGAACAGGAACCTCTCAGTCGCCGCAATATTGCAGAAGCGGAGATCGACCGAGGAGCCAAGACATGCTGGAAGAGCTGCGCGTGCTTGCCCAACCCGGCGCTATGATCGCCGTGGTTGCCATCCTGCTACTGATGGCCGCTGGCGATGCAGCGATTTTTATCGCCGCCCGAGGCTGGCCGTTCTAGCGGCCCCCGATTAGGAACCTTTGTAGGATTGGCCGGTTCCGCCTCCTGAAGCGGAGTACGGCGAGCGTCGATGCCAGTCTGGGTGCGAAGGATTCTCACACTAAGCACAACCTGGCCGCTCGCCGCATGCGCGGGCCAGCAGTCCGCCCTCGACCCACAGGGATTGCAATCCGAGCAGATCCGGTCGACGTTTTTCATCTTCCTCGCCGTTGCGGCAATCGTCTGGATCGCGGTCGTGCTCGTCCTCGGCGTGGGAATGGTGCGCCGGAAGCGCGTGTCCGACGCGCCGCTCGACCTCCACCAAGCCTTCGAGGACCGTGCAGGCCGCCTCATCCTGGGGCTCGGCATTGCCACCACCGCGATCGTGCTCGGCCTCTCCTTTGTCAGCTATGCCGGCCAGCGCACCGTTTTCGCCAAGGACGAGAATGCCCTCACGTTGAAGATCATCGGCCACCAATGGTGGTGGGAGGTCCGCTATGAGTCCGCCAGTCCGCATCAGAGTTTCGTCACTGCCAACGAGATCAGGATCCCGACTGGCAAGCCGGTGAAAGTCGAGCTGGAATCGGCCGACGTGATCCACAGCTTCTGGGTGCCGGCCCTGACTGGTAAGATGGACCTCATCACCGGGCAGAAGAACGAGCTGCAATTCACGGCAAAGAATGCAGGTGTTTATAGTGGACAATGCGCCGAGTTCTGCGGGCTCCAGCACGCCCATATGGCCTTTGCCGTCATCGCCTTGCCGCCGGACGAATTCGGCCGGTGGCGGGATCGTCAGAACCAGAGCGCGCAGAGCCCTGCGGATCAGCTCGGCAGGCAGGGCGAGGCGCTGTTCCGCGCGCGCGGCTGCGCACTGTGCCACAACATCAGCGGCACGCCAGCCGGCGGGCAGCTCGGCCCGGATCTCACCCATGTCGGCAGCCGCACGACCATCGCGGCAGGAACGCTGCCGAACACCCCGGCGACGCTCGGCGCCTGGATTTCCGATCCCCAGCACATCAAGCCGGGCAATCTCATGCCGAAGATGCCGCTGCAATCGGACGAGCTCATCGCGATCCTTCACTATCTGGAGCAGCTCAGGTGAGCATGGCCGCTGAACCCAACGAGTTGCGTGACGACGTCCTGAACGGATTCCAGCTCTCCACCCAGCTGGAGCGTATCTGGCGCACGCCGTCCGGGCTGCTCGGCGCGCTCATGTCGGTCGACCACAAGGTCATCGGGCGCCGCTACATCGTAACCGCGTTCGTGTTCCTGCTTCTCGGCGGCGTTCTCGCGATCCTGATGCGCATTCAGCTGGCCGGACCGGAGCAGACCTTCCTCTCCGCAGACAAGTATAACCAGATCTTCACGATGCACGGCTCCACGATGATGTTCCTGTTCGCCGTGCCGGTGATGGAGGCGTTCGCCGTCTACCTCGTGCCGCTGATGGTCGGCACGCGCAACATCGCCTTCCCGCGCCTGAATGCCTTCAGCTACTGGATGTTCCTGTTCGGAGGCTGCTTCCTCTGGATCTCCTTTGCACTCAACGTTGGTCCCGACGTCGGCTGGTTTGCCTATGTCCCGCTCTCCTCGCTGCAATACACGCCGACGAAGCGCCCGGACGTCTGGGCTCAGATGATCACCTTCACCGAAGTCGCGGCGCTGGCGGTTTCCGTCGAGATCGTGGTGACTGTGTTCAAGCTCCGCGCGCCCGGCATGACGCTCGATCGCATTCCGCTCTTCGTGTGGGCGATGCTGGTCACGAGCTTCCTGGTGATGTTTGCGATGCCATCGATCATGGTCGCGTCGACCTCGCTGATCCTGGATCGCCTGGTCAACACCCGCTTTTACGATTCCTCGTCCGGCGGGCACCCCCTGCTCTGGCAGCATCTGTTCTGGTTCTTCGGCCATCCGGAGGTCTACATCATCTTCATCCCGGGTACCGGCATGGTCTCGGCGATCCTCACGACCTTCGCGCGCCGGCCGGTGATCGGCTATCCCGTCGTCATTCTCTCCTTGATCGCGACCGGCTTCCTGTCGTTCGGTCTGTGGGTCCACCACATGTTCGTAACGGGCCTGCCCCAGCTTGGCGCCGGCCTGTTCACGGCGTCCAGCATGCTGATCGCGGTGCCGAGCGGGCTCCAGATCTTCTGCTGGCTGGCGACGCTCTGGGACGGGCGGCCGGTCTACCGGACGCCGCTGTTGTTCGTGATCGGCTTCATCGTGATCTTCGTGCTCGGAGGCCTGTCAGGCGTGATGGTCGCCTCGGTCCCGATCGACACCCAGGTGCACGACACCTACTTTGTCGTCGCTCATTTTCACTATGTGCTGATCGGCGGCGCCGTCTTCCCGTTGATTGGCGCGGTCTACTACTGGTTTCCCAAGATCACCGGACGCATGCTGAGCGAACGGCTTGGCCGCTGGAATTTCTGGCTCGCCTTCGTCGGCTTCAACGTCGCGTTCTTTCCGATGCATATCCTCGGGCTGATTGGGATGCCGCGTAGGGTCTACACCTACACCGCCGACATGGACTTGGCGCATCTGAACCTGTTGTCCAGCGGCGGCGCCTTCCTGTTCGCGCTCAGTTTCGCGCTGCTGCTCGTCAATGTCATCTACAGCCTCCGCAAGGGGGAGCTTGCAGGCGACAATCCCTGGGATGCGTCGACGCTGGAATGGGCGACCGCCTCGCCGCCGCCGCCGCAGAATTTCGACCGCATTCCCGTCGTCAATCACCGTGATCCGCTGTGGGCCAACAGCGAAAGCCTGCCCGTGGTCGCGGGCCTGAGCGCAGAGCGGCGTGAAGTGCTGCTGACCTCACTTGCGGAAGCCGAGCCACAAATTCGCGAGGCTTCACCCGAGCCGAGCATCTGGCCACTGCTCGCGGCGATCGCGACCACGATCTTCTTCATCGGATCTATCTTCACGCCCTGGGCCGTGCTGTGGGGCACGCCGCCGATGGCGATCGCCCTGATCGGCTGGTTCTGGCCAACCGGCAGCAAGGAGGACGAGGCGTGAGACAGACCATCGTGCGCGACGTCTCGGACCTGCCGACCTACGGCTTCGGACCGCGGAGCGGCCCCTGGTGGGGCGCGATGGGCTTCATGGCGCTGGAAGGCATGGGCTTCGCCATTGCCATCGGGGCCTATCTCTATCTCTATGCCGTCAATCCGAGCTGGCCGATCGGTGCGTCGCCGCCCGATCTCTGGCCAGGCACGGCCGAGACCGTGCTCTATCTGCTCAGCATCGTCCCGAATGAATATGCCAACCGCGCGGCGCATCGGCATGACCTCCCCAGGGTCCGTGTCGGCCTGATCGTGATGTCACTAATCGGCATTGCGCTGCTGGTGCTCCGCGGCTTCGAATTCGCGCATCTCAACACCCGCTGGGACAATTCCGCCTACGGGTCCATCGTCTGGCTCATCCTTGGACTGCACACCACGCATCTGGCGACCGATCTCGGCGACACCGTCGTTCTTGCGGTGCTGATGTTCACGCGACACGCAAAGCCCCGGCGGTTCAGCGACGTCACCGACAACGTGTTCTACTGGAATTTCGTCGTGCTCGCCTGGCTGCCGCTGTACGTCCTGCTCGATTGGGTGCCGCGCCTATGACCGACGCTGACGGACGCTCCCGACTGCTCTATTGGGCCGGCGTTGCAATGGGACCCCTTGCATGGGGGATCAATTTGCAAGGCGTCTACGCGTTGGCGCACTTCTCCTGCGAGAACACCAGAGTCAGCGGTGCGATGCTGAGCTGCGTGCTGGCGATCGTCGCCCTCGCGGGCACGGCCATATCGGCCCGCGCGGTTCGGCGAGGAGCCAGGGCTGAATGGGCCGATGCACAAGGCGGGGGGCCGCGAACGTTCATGGCCTGGCTCGGAGTCGGCAGCGGCGTGCTGTTCGCGGTCGTGATT
Source organism: Bradyrhizobium sp. 61 (assembly GCF_023073075.1). Lineage (NCBI taxonomy): Bacteria > Pseudomonadati > Pseudomonadota > Alphaproteobacteria > Hyphomicrobiales > Nitrobacteraceae > Bradyrhizobium > Bradyrhizobium sp. 61. The sequence continues at coordinate 214,513 of NZ_JADPIU010000011.1, forward strand.
GCGAACCAGCTCGCCGCCTCGCTGATGATCAGCCCATGCCTGCGCTGAGGGTTGCGACACTGTTGATCGCGCTGCTTGGGCAGCCGGCGTTTGCCCACGGCATCTCCGATGTCGATTCCGGATCGCTCTGGAGCTACGACCCCTGGCTCCTCGCGCCGCTCTACGCGGTCGGCATCGGCTTCTATGTGGGAACGCAGCGGCTGTGGCGACATGCGGGAGGCGGCCGGGGCGTCAGCTTCCGCAAGGTCGGCGCGTTCTGGACCGGCTGGCTGGTCACGGCGCTTGCCACGACGTCGCCGCTGCACTGGCTGGGCGAACGCCTCTTCACCGCCCACATGGTCGAGCACGAATTGCTGATGGTCGTCGCCGCGCCGCTGATGGCCTATGCGCGGATCAACGGGCCCCTGTTGTGGTGCGTGCCGTCGTCATTTCGACGGGCAACCGGCCGGTTTCTCAATCGGCCGATATTGGCCGTGCCATGGCGCTTCATCAGCCATCCCGTCACGGCGACGACGCTTCACGGCGCCGCGCTGTGGGCCTGGCATGTCCCGCCCCTGTATGCCCAGGCGTTGGAAAATCCTGCGGTGCATCGTCTCCAGCACATCAGCTTCTTTGCCACCGCGCTGTTGTTCTGGTGGGTGCTGCTCTACGGCCGCGGACAGGACCGCAGCAGCCGCGTCCGCGACGGCATCGCGATCGGCTGTCTCTTCATCACCATCCTGCATTCGGGCGTGCTCGGCGCCCTGCTGACCGTATCGCCGCGGCTCTGGATTCCAGCTCAGGGCGCATTTGCCGGAGAATTCGGCCTGTCGCCGCTTGAAGATCAGCAACTCGCGGGCATCCTGATGTGGGTGCCGATGGGCACACTGTACACGGGCGCGGCGCTGTTCTTCGCTTATCGCTGGCTGACGGCGAACGATACTCATACGCGCCTGTCGCTCGCGCGAAATGCCGGCTGAGAGGCTGCCTTTTCATAGGAACCGCAGGTTCGAGTCCGACGTTCGCCTGCCAAACGTCAGATCCCCGGAGGCGATATGGGAAAACTCTCCGTCATGGCGGCCGCTGCATTTGCAGCCGCGGCATCTTCGCTGCCGATAACCTCCTTGGCACAGGACCAGCCCCATCCGGAGCTGTCCTGTCCGATAGACCATGACCAGCTCGCCGACACGCTCAGGAAGAACGTGAAGCCGGGCGGCGGCCCGAGCAACGGCGGATTTGACAATAACGAGTGGGCCGCCGTCGTTAATCGGCAGGGCATCGTCTGCGCAGTCGCCTACAGCGGCGGCAAGGTCGACGACCAATGGCTGGGCAGCCGGGCCATCGCAGCCGAGAAGGCCAACACGGCGAATGCATTCAGCCTGAAGGACAAGGCGATGGCGACGGCCAATCTCTATGCCGGCGCGCAACCGGGCGGGTTCCTGTTCGGCGCGGCGCTCAGCAACCCGCCGTCCCCGGAGGTCCTGTACGCGGGACCACCGGAGGAATTCGGCACGGCCCGCGATCCGATGGTGGGCAAGCCGGTCGGCGGCGTGATCGTGTTCGGAGGCGGGCTGGCACTGTATGACGGCAACGGCATCACGGGCGCGTTGGGCGTCAGCGGCGACAGCTCCTGCGCAGATCATAACGTGGCCTGGCGCGTGCGCCACCAGCTCGGGCTCGACCGCGTGCCGGCCGGCGTCAGTCCCAACATGAAGGACGCGATCATCTATGACATCGGACCGGACGGCAAAAGCCTGTCGGGATTTGGTCACCCCAAATGTAACGGCAGGGAAGATCAGATCGCAGTCGATCTCGGTGCCGGGGTCTCGGGCAACGTGGTGAGATAGCCGCCTCTGCCTTTTGGAACCAAGCGGAGGCGCAAGGTTTGTACGTTCGCAAACCGGCCTGCAGCGCGGCACGGCCTCATCACTGCCGTGGAGATCTTTACATATGTTAATGCGTGGTCTCACGCGTTTGCTGAACCGGATTCCAGCCGTCCTTTGCACTTGCTGTGCGGTGCTGTCGTCGGCGTCGGCACAGAGCGATCTCGCCAGCCGGATGAAGGACCCGGGCCAGTGGCCGATGGCGGCGCGCGACTACGCCAACACGCGCTATAGCGAGCTCGACCAGATCAACGCGTCCAATGCCTCGCGCCTCCAGCTTGCCTGGACCTTCTCGGTCGGCGCCGACCGGGGCCAGGAGGCGGCGCCGCTCGTGGTCGACGGCACCATGTACGTGGTCGGCCCCTATGCAGGTCCCTATCCCAACCGCGTGTTCGCGCTCGATGCCACGACAGGCGAGTTGAAATGGTCCTACGCACCGAAGCCAGAGCCTGCGGCCGCGGGGGTTGCCTGCTGCGACGTGGTCAATCGCGGGCTCGCGTTCGACGACGGCAAGGTCTTCCTCAACACGCTCGATGACCACACCGTCGCGATCGACGCCAGGTCCGGCAAGGAGCTGTGGCACACCAAACTCGGAGAGATCAACAAGGGCGAGACCCTCACGATGGCTCCCGTGGTGGTCAAGGGCAAGATTCTCGTCGGCAACAGCGGCGGCGAGCTGGGCGTGCGCGGCTGGGTCACCGCACTCGATGAAAACACCGGCGCGATCGCTTGGCGCGCCTACGCGACCGGGCCGGACAAAGACGTGCTGATCGGCGACGACTTCAAGCCGTTCTACGACAATCTCAAAGGCAAGGATCTCGGCGTGAAGACCTGGCCCGCCGACCGCTGGCAGGTCGGCGGCGGCACGATGTGGGGATGGATCTCCTACGATGCCGAGCTCAACCTGATCTATTACGGCACCGCCAATCCGAGCCCATGGAACGCCAACCAGCGCAGCGGCGACAATCTCTGGAGCACCACGATCTTCGCCCGCGACCCGGACACCGGCCGCGCCAAATGGGCTTACCAGATCAATCCGCACGATCTGTTCGATCACGACGAGATCAACGAGAACGTACTTGTGGACCTCGAGCTCAATGGCCAAACGCGCAAGGTTCTCATTCACCCCGGCCGCAACGGCTATATGTACGTGATGGATCGCGCCACCGGCGAGGTGATCTCGGCGGACGCCTTCGAATTCGTCAACGCGTATAACGGCGTCGACCTCAAGACCGGCAAGATCATCCCAAACGAGGAGAAGACGCCGCTCGTTGGCAAGACGGTGGAGAACATTTGCCCGGCCGCGCCGGGCGCCAAGGATTGGCAGCCGAGCGCGTGGTCGCCGCGCACCAAGCTGCTCTACGTGCCGCACCAACACCTCTGCATGAGCTTCAAGGCGTCGCAGGTCGGCTACATCGCAGGCACGCCCTATGTTGGCGCCGATGTGGACATGTACGCAGGTCCCGGCGGGCATCGGGGCGAGTTCATGGCGTGGGATCCCGTTGCACGCAAGAAGGTCTGGGAGATCCACGAGAAGTTGCCGGTCTGGAGCGGCGCGCTGGTGACCGCCGGCGACGTCGCCTTCTACGGCACCATGGATCGCCTGTTCAGGGCGGTGGATGCCAGGGATGGGCATGTCCTCTGGCAATTTCGCGCCGGCTCCGGGTTCGTCGGCCAGCCGATTTCCTATCGTGGCTCCGACGGACAGCAATACATCGCGATCCTGTCGGGCGTCGGCGGCTGGCCGGGTGTCGTCGCAAATGCCGAGGTCGATCCGCGCGTGCGTAACGGCGCACTGGGCTTCACCGGCGCCATGCAGGACCTGCCGTTCTACACCGCGGGCGGGAGCGAACTGCTGGTGTTCAAGCTCGGCGGCGCCAATGGTGAGGACAACAGCCATGCGCCTGCGAAATAGCCGTGCCGCCATCGTTGCCGGCGTTTTGGCGCTCGTGACCACAGCAGCCGCAGCGTCGGACGGCCAGCTTCGCGTCTGTGCCGACCCGAACAATTTGCCGTTTTCGAATAGCGCCGAGGCGGGATTCGAAAACAAGCTTGCCGCCATGGTGGCCGCGCATTTCGGCGAGCAGGTCTCCTACAGCTGGTGGGCGCAGCGGCGCGGCTTCATCCGCAATACGCTGAAAGCCGGCCAATGCGACGTGGTGATCGGCGTGCCGGCCGGCTACGATCTCGTGGAGACGACCAGGCCTTATTATCGCTCGAGCTATGTCTTCGTCACGCGGCAAGACCGGCACCTCGATCTCTCCTCTTTGATTGATCCGCGCCTTCACGGTCTTACGATCGCCGTGCATCTGATCGGCGATGACGGCAACAATCCGCCTCCTGCACAGGCGCTCGGCGACCAGGGCATCGTCGAGAACGTGCGCGGCTACTCCATCTACGGCGATTATCGCGAGGCCAATCCGCCGGCGCGCCTGATCGAGGCGGTCGAGAACGGCGAGGTCGATGTCGCCGCCGCCTGGGGGCCGCTGGGCGGCTATTTCGCCCAGCGCTCCCCTGTGCCGCTGACGGTCACGCCGATCCGGGATACCGAGCGCTTCGCGCCTCAGCAATTCCAGTTCGCCATCGCGATGGGCGTGCGCAAAGGCGATCACGCCCTGCGCGCTCGGCTCAATGCCTTCATCGACGAGCACCGATCCGAGATCAACGCCTTGCTGCGATCATACGGCGTGCCTCTGGTCGATCTGCCCGTCACGGCGTCGGGAGGAAACCAGTGATGTCGTTGCGCGCAAGCATCCTGTCGCTGCTGCTATTGTCCGCACTGAGCGACGCGACATTCGCCCAGCAGACCCTGCCGCAATCCCAGGAGGCGCAAATGCCGACGCTGGCGCCGCGCCCCAATTTCGGCGGCAGCATCGGCAACGGCAGGCCCGGCGTCTTCATGCAGGTTCCGGTCAGCCATCTGTTTCCGGGCGCACAGCCGGACCCGCCGCAGATCAAGAACCCGGTGCAGGGCGACCCGAATGCAGCGCAGCGCGGGATGACCTATTACGTCAACTTCAACTGCGTCGGCTGCCACGCCGCCAATGGCGGGGGCGGCATGGGACCGGCGCTGAGCAACAACACCTTCACTTACGGCGAGCAGCCCGAGAACATCTATCTCTCGATCTACCAGGGACGCCCGAACGGAATGCCGGCCTGGGGCGGCGTGCTGCCCGACAGCGTGATCTGGGATCTCGTCACCTATATTGGCAAGATCAGCAACGAGCCGAGCCGCCAATGGGGCCGGACCTTCTCGGCAAACCCGCTGTCGCCCGAGGTCGAACAGGTCCCGACGGAGCAGGTCTCGACGACCGATCCGTGGTCCGCCACCAAAGCTTTCAATTTCGGCCAGAAGCCGTGATTGAACGGAGATGCCGATAATGAGCCCGGTCGCACGATCGCTCATCGCCGCAATGCTGGCGCTGGCGGCCGCTGCTTGCGAGCAAGGCAAGGCTGCGGGCCCGGACAATTTCATGGGGGATGCGCGTCGGGGCGCCGACCTGGTCAAGCAGTACCAGTGCGGCGGCTGCCACGATATTCCCGGCATCGCCGGCGCCGAAGGCAATGTCGGGCCGCCCCTGCATCGCATCGGGACGCGGACCTACATCGCCGGCTACATTCAGAATTCGCCGGACAACATGGCTAACTGGATCGAGGATCCGCAAAGGGCGCTGCCCGGCAACGCCATGCCGAGGATAGGCATCCCGCAGAAGGACGCGCGCGACATCGCGGCGTTTCTCTATACGCTGAAGTAGCCAACATGACTCCAACATCTGGTTCAACAAACTGGTTCCGGGGTGCGCCGTGGCTGGCCATCACCATTGTGGTCGTCGCCATCATGGGCCTTGCTCTTGCCGGCGGCGGAGCCTGGCTCGCAGCGCTTGGCGGCTCGGTCTACTATCTGATCGCCGGCGCCATGCTGCTGCTCACAGGCTGGCTGCTCGCGATCCGCCGCGCCGAGGCGCTCTGGGTCTATGCCGTGCTGCTGCTCGGCACGATGGTGTGGGCTATCTGGGAAGTCGGCCTCGATTTCTGGACGCTGGCGCCGCGCGGCGATGTACTGGCCCCGGTGGGGGCATGGCTGATGCTGCCGTTCATCGCATCTCATCTTGGGCCGCGCTGGCGGATCGCCCGGCGGGCCCTCGGGGTCGTTCTGATCGCCGCGGCCATCGTGCTCGGTGTCTCCCTGACGAGCGATCGCCACGATCTCACGGGCACATTGGCGGAGAACGAGACCGCCGGCGCCACTACCGCGCCCGAACCGGCCGAGGCCCCGGCCGCCGGGAACTGGACCGCCTATGGCGGCAGCGGCTTCGGCACGCGTTATTCCTCGCTCAGCGAAATCACCCGGGACAACGTGAAGAACCTGAGGCTTGCCTGGGAATTCCGCACCGGCGACCACAAGAGGCCGGACGATCCGGACGAGATTACCAATCAGGCGACGCCGCTCAAGGTGGGCGATCTGCTGTACACCTGCTCGCCGCATCAGATCGTGTTCGCGCTGGAGGCCGCTAGCGGAAAACTGCGCTGGAAGTTCGATCCGCAGGTCCAGCACAACAAGGCCTTCCAGCACATGACCTGCCGCGGCGTGGCCTATCACGCCACCAAGCCCGGCGCAGCGTCCGCGGACGGCGCGCCGGCGCCGAGCGATTGTGCCGAGCGCATCTTCGTGCCGACCAACGATGGACGGATGTTCGCGCTGGATGCGCAGAGCGGCAAGCCTTGCGAGAGTTTCGGCCAGCATGGGCAAATCGACCTCAAGGAAGGGAGCGAGGTCCAGACGCTCGGCTTCTACGAAGGCACCTCGCCGCCGGTCGTCACCGACAAGGTGCTGATCGTCGGAGGCGCGGTGACCGACAATTATTCCGACCGGGTGCCGTCCGGCGTGATCCGCGGCTTCGACATCTATTCCGGGCGTCTGATCTGGGCCTTCGATGCCGGCAATCCCGACCCGAACGAGATGCCCTCGGCCTCGCATCATTTCACCGCCGGCTCGCCCAATTCCTGGAGCATCTCGGCTGTCGACGAAAATCTGGGTCTCGTCTACGTCCCGCTCGGCTCGAGCTCGCCGGACATCTGGGGCGGCGGTCGTTCGCCCGAAAAGGAGCGTTACGATTCGGCGCTGGTGGCGCTCGATATCATGACCGGAAAGCTGCGCTGGTCGTTCCAGAACGTGCACCACGATCTCTGGGATATGGACATGCCCTCACAGCCGAGCCTGGTCGATCTGCGATCGAATAGCGGCGTCACGCCGGCGATCTACATCCCGGCCAAGACAGGTGACATCTTCGTGCTCGACCGGCGCGACGGACATCAACTGGTGCCGGCGCCGGAGAAGCAGGTGCCCCAGGGCGCCGCGCCCGGCGACCGCCTCTCCCCGACCCAGCCCTTCTCCGATCTGAGTTTCCGTCCCCGCGCCATGCTCACGGATGCGCAGATGTGGGGCAGCACGATGTTCGACCAGCTGGTCTGCCGCATCAAGTTCAAACGCCTGCGCTACGAGGGCCCGTTCACACCGCCGTCGGAGCAGGGCACGCTGGTGTTCCCTGGTGATTTCGGCATGTTCGAGTGGGGCGGCATTGCGGTCGATCCGAAGCGCCAGATCGCAATCGCCAATCCCCAGTCCATTCCCTTCGTCTCGCGCCTCGTGCCGCGCGGGAAAGACAACCCGGCGGCCCCAAACGCGACACATCCGCCCGGCACGGAGCTTGGCGTTCAGCCGATGTACGGCGCGCCCTACGGCGTCGATCTCGGCACTTTCCTTTCGCCGCTCGGCATTCCCTGCCTCGCACCGCCCTGGGGCAATATCGCCGCAATCGATCTCAGGACGCATAAGGTGGTGTGGCAGCACCGCATCGGCACGATCCGCGATCAGGCTCCGCTGCCGCTGCCGTTCAAGCTCGGCGTTCCCATGCTGGGAGGGCCGATCGTGACCGCAGGCGGACTCATCTTCATCACGGGAACGATGGACGACTACATCCGCGCCTTCGACGTTCGCAACGGCAGGCAGCTCTGGCAGGACCGCCTTCCCGCCGGCGGCCAGTCGACGCCGATGACCTATGAAGCCGGCGGCAAGCAATACGTCGTCACGGTGGACGGCGGCCATGGATCGTTCGGCACCAGGCTCGGCGATTATGTCCGCGCCTATGCGCTGGAGAAACCGTCACAACGTTGAGCGATGATCCGACCGTCAGCCTTCCGGCACTCGCAAGCTGACCAGCTATACAACCCCAGGAACGCGATCGAGGTATACAAGTTTTTCGCAGCCGCGATTGAACGAGTCTTCGTTAGCGACCTACTCATCGACCGATAAGGTCAGCGAGAAAAAGATACGACCGTGTTCGGGAGAGGCGCTGTCACTGACAACGATCTGCCAAGGGTGCCCCTGCCAAAATGTCTCCCCAAGCCCGTCGGCGAGTAGACCGCTGGCCAGTTTGACGGCTTCGGCCTTGGCCGCTTTAATGTCGGGAAATTCCTCGCCGGTTTCATCCGTGATGGCGGTGCCGTCCAGAACGTGAAAATAATACCGCGTCATACGCGCTCTCCCACCGACCTGATTTTGCTTTGGAAGATACGTTTGAGGGAGCAAGCTAGATCACGCCAAGGCTGGAAGGCACTTTCCCGCGCGATGGCCGAGGGCGCGGCCCCCGGTGGTTTTTCGAGGAAAGCGCCGATCTATCATGTCCGCTTCGGCTAACGGGACGAGGCCCCGCGCCGCCTCACCCGCGCGGGCCTTCGGGGACCGCCAAACGCCTGCGAGGCGGCAACGGCGACGCAGGCCGCAATCCCGAGCACCGCGAGTCCCTTGCTGATCACGCCGGCCGGCGGAAGTCGCTTTCGCGCCAGCCAACCGCCATCGAGCGATCTGCCTTCGGGACCAGCGTCGATCATGGTGCCCTCGCTGCTCTTGGCGGGACGCGCCCGCGACAGCAGGAATTGGAAAGCTGCTCCCACGACATTCTCGGTGACCTTCGGAGCCATCGCATAGGCAATTTGACCTGCACGCGCGGGCCAGCCGACCGCGACCTCGTCGCGAGGCGCACGCACGAGGCGAACGAATGTTTCAGCGACGTCGTCGGACTGGTAGAGCAGCGGACCCGGATCGAGCATCCGCCCGGACACGTTGGCGCCGTGGACGAATCCCGGCGTATCGACCATGGCCGGAAAGACGCCGCAGATGTGGATGTTGGGATGCGCCCGCAGCTCCTGGCGCAGGCTTGCGGTAAAGCCGCGCAGACCAAACTTGCTCGCTGTGTAGGCCGCGGCGAACGGCGTCGGCGCCCAACCGCCTAGCGAGATGTTGTTGATCAGGATGCCGCGCTTCTGGCGCAGGAAGATCGGCACCGCGGCAAAGGCGCCATACATGGTGCCAAGGAGATTGACCTCGATGGTCCGGCGATGAAGCACGATATCCGCATCCTGGAAGGCCCCGAAAACGCCGGTGCCGGCGTTGTTGATCCAGACGTCGATGCCGCCGAAGACGTCTTCGCCTTGCCTCGCCAATCGTTGCACCGCCTCGGCATCGGTGACATCGGTCGGTACGGCCAAGGCTTGGCCACCGAGCGCCTCGCATTCCTCCGCAAGGCGCATCAGGATATCGCTACGGCGTGCCGCCAGAATCACGCTTGCACCTTTGCGAGCAAACGCCAGCGCCGTGGCACGGCCGATGCCGCTCGAGGCGCCGGTGATGACGACACGCGTGCCGGTCATCTGTCCTTGCTCACGTCTCGCGGCATCCGCAGAAACAACCCAGCGCAACGATTGCCGCAGGCGCTCGGTCCCGTCCGTTTGGAACCAGTCGCCATGCGCGAAAATCACCCGCTCTGGTGCCAGGCTCACGAGCCGCTCCGCTGCGGCTCCGACCGAACGGCCACCGAGACGCAACAGAAGACGAAGGTAGAGCGGCGCCTTGCCGTCCGGCCCGGAGATGCCGAGCAGGTTCGCTGCGGCCTCGTTCGTCGCGCTGAGATGATCGAGATCAAGGTTCTGCACGAGATCCGTCAGGATCAGCGTTCGGCTGCGCTTGTCGAACAGCTCGATCTCGCAGAACATCGGGGCATCCACCGCTACCGTCTCCAAGTCGGCGGTCCATTCCTCCGGCGTAACGCCTGCCAGTTCGCGGTCGATGCGGATGCCCGCCGCGCGCACCTGCCTGCGGGTCGAAAGGCCGCGGGCGGCGAATGCCTTTGCGTGCGGCAGTTCCCGTTGCCACTCGGGCAGGAACATCCAATGCGCGATGTTCGGCGCCAACAGATATCTTATCGCGCCCAATCGCTCCAGATGGTGACGGAGGTCGGAGGAATATCGCACCGGCGAATGCAGCACGAGATCACCGTTGGACAGCCGGACGACGACCATGCGGACGGGCAGCTCCTGACCGGCGGCACTGATTGGCTTGTCATCTACAATCCAGATCTCGTCTGTGACGCGAGTTAGGCCGGCGCTTGACAAAACGCCATCGGAACTTTGCATGAGCGGCTTCCATTATGAGACCTTGCTCAAACCCCCGCAGCACCGGTCGTTCCTAGGAGCACTTTATCAAGGCGCCCGCGGGACGCACGGGCCTACTGATGCGAGCCGCAGCGGCGCTAATCGGGCGAGCGCAGGCCGGGCGAACGTATCCATTCCTCCAGGACTGCCATGGTTTCAGCCAGGCGGGCCTCGCGGATCAGATTTTCGCGCTCCCTGCACGGCGCCATTTGCAGCGCCAAGGTCCGCGTCTGCTTGGCAGATTCCAGCAGTCGTTCCTTCAGTGTCTGGGTACGCTTAAAACTATTGCGCCGCTTGACTTCTGTCATTGTACGCCTCCTAGCTACGCTGGACGCCCTCTCGTTGTCGATGACAGTTGCATCAACCGAGCGAGCGCATTCGCATAAGTGAACCAGTGGTACAGAATTGCGAAAGAATCGCCGACTTATATACGCGTCGAAACGCCGGTCGGCGGCGCTGGTCTACGAACGGCCATGAACGGCCGCTTGCGAGGAACGGATCACCTTTGGGCGCTTTGAAGCTGTCGGACGAAATTTCCCTGAGCGCAGAACATGGACAAGCCGAGCGAACCGCAGTCATTCAGCCCAGCCTCGGAACTCGACGGAATCTCGCCTCGCCAGACCGCGGAGATCGAGTCCCAGAGCAGGCCGAGTGCGGCGCTTATCCACGAGACGATCCGCGCCGAGGGCGAGCAGGAGCTCGAACCGCGTTGGTGGGCCATCCTCATGTCGGGTCTTGCAGCCGGCCTGTCGATCGGTCTGTCGCTGGTTGTGCAGGGAGAATTTCACGCGGCGCTCTCCGATCAGACTGCGCAGCGGCTCGTCGCGCCGCTCGGCTACACCGTTGGCTTCCTCGTCGTGGTGCTGGGGCGACAGCAACTCTTCAGGGAGAACACGCTCACCCCAATTCTGCCTCTGCTGCATCACCGAAACCTCGGCACACTGATCAAGTTGCTCAAGCTGTGGGGGCTGGTGCTGGCCTCGGATATCGCGGGCACATGGGCGATCGGATACGGGCTCGCACGCGGGAATATCTTCAGGCTCGAGGTTACGGACGCATTTCTGGTGCTGGGCCGTCACACCGTCGATGGTACCTTTTCGGCGACTTTCGTCCGAGCCGTGTTCGCCGGTTGGCTCATTGCGCTGATGATGTGGCTTCTGCCGGCGACAAAGGGATCGCGGGTGCAGGTCATCGTGATCATGACCTACGTGGTCGCGCTCGGTGAGTTTTCGCATATCGTCGCAGGCTCGGTCGAATGCGCCTATCTGGTGCAACGTGGGCAAGCTTCGGTTGCCCAATACGGCTATGATTTTTTCCTCCCGACGTTGCTGGGCAACATCCTGGAACGACATTGGTTGCACTGTTGAACTACGGTCAGGTCGCGGCAGAACTCGACAAGGCCGGACAGAGAGAAACGCGTTCACAGCGAGCCACCGGAATGGACAAGCTGTCGGCCGGCGCGTACCGGATCGAAAGCGGCCAACTGTGCGGATTCGCCCTGGTCCCGAGTCGTAAAGGGGGAATCGTTCCTCGGCCAGAGCCGCGGTGATTTTTCGCCGCCACAGGTCACTGGTGACGTCTCAGCAAGCCCCGGTCAACTGCATGACGCGGGCCAAATCTTCCTCGGAGAAAGGCTTTCTGATCATCGGAAAACCATCGCGCCTTCGCTCGCGCCCCGACAACTGTAGAACCTTGAGCGCGGGCCGCAGGCGCGTCGCACGGTACGCCAGCTCATGCCCATCCATGGAAGGCATATTGATGTCCGTGATCAGAATTGAGATCTGGTCCTTGGACGCGAGCTGGTCGAGCGCATCGGCCCCGCTCTCCGCGCAGACCACCAAACAGCCGAGATCTTCCAACATGCCCGCGATCATCTCGCGCACGCTCGCGTCGTCGTCCACAAGAAGCACCGTGTGCTGCATATCAACACCTCAGGGTCCAAACGCTTCATTCCTGTCGATGTTCCGCGAGACGACTAGACTTCCGAGACTTGTCACCGCCTGCGAGAGCACGAAATTCGATTCCCTCCGTCGAAGTCAAGGGCGCTCACATCGAGAACGGCCTCCTCGTCAACGACCTCCAAGCTGCACCGGATCGCTATTAACCGGCTCCGCGCCACGCAACGTGACCCGGATCGAAGCGAGATGTCGACGCCAGAGCGCGAGCCGTGCCACGCGGGAAGGTCAAAAAAGCCCGGCCGCAATGCGGCCGGGCAAGTACACTGGAACCGGAAGCCAAACGGTTCAGTACCGTCCAGTGAAAGCGCCGCCGAACTTGTAGTTAAGACGGACCGTGACGAGATCGACGTTCTGACGGATGCGATCCGACCCAAATGCCACGCTCGCGGGGGTCGTGAAGTCGAGGGTCCGATCCTGCATGAACAAGTGATCGTATTCGACGCCAGCCGACCAGCCGGGCGCGAATCCATATTCCAGGCCGGCGCCGACCGTACCACCCCAACGGCTATCGTTGCCGGTGCCGGCCAGTTGAGCGCCGGTTGCGGTCGAGTAGGTCCGATTCCGATTGTCTGTCACAGCCGCACCGCCCTTGACGTAGAACAGAACGTTGTTGGCGGCCCAGCCGAGTTGGCCGGTGAAAAGACCGAACGCGGCGATGCGCGAATCATTCCGGAAACCGGGTCCGAACAAGGTGCTCAGGTTGCTTGCCTCGCAGGTCGGCCCAGTTGCCCTGCGCTTCGGGTCCGAACACCCAGCTGCCCGTCCGCCAGCGATACCAACCTGACCACCGGCAACGCCGCCGGTTGCATCGTGTGATCCCTCGGGGCCTACAAGGAATGGTGCAACCGAATCCCAGTTGTTACGGCTCGAGCCCCAGCCGCCGTTAGCGCCTATGTAGAAGCCAATCGTAGACGGTGGCGACAGCCGCTGGAGGCGCCTTGGTGTAGGGGCGGGACGCCAGACCGGCCGCGCTCGCCGGAGTCGAAAGCCCGAGGGCCAGTGCCCCGGCCGCAGTCATGAGAAGTTTTTTCATACGATTGTCCCCAAGGGAGAGTGAAAATACGGCATGTTCGCCGCATGCCGCGCGAAATTAATGCTCGCCGCTCATCGCTGCTGTCGCGAGGCTGCAACACTGGCGAAAGCCCGCCAAAGTTGTTGATCCAGGTTAAGCGCTTTGGTTCCACTGAGGACCATCAACCCAACGGTTTGAAAGCCCTAACGCGATTTCAGGCCGGCGAGCCGATCCATCGCACAGTCGATCGTAAATATCACCTCCAGCACGAACTGCATTGCCGTGTGCCGGTGATTGTCGGGGTCGCTGACGACCACGCGAGCAATGTCGTCCCTGACCTGCTCGGTGCGGTAAGCTTTCGGCAGCCGCGCAAATGCCTCATCCAGAGTCACCTGCATTTCATCGGCCTTTCCGCTGTCGATGATCATAGGCTGCTGAAGCTCACAGGGTCGGACATCCGCTGGAAATAGCGGGGCACCCGCGCGAACTCTGCCACGACGGCAACGGGCGCACATTAAGCTGGATCAACGAGACGCGCTCAGCGACAGTCTGGCGAGCCTACCGGGCTCCAGCCATCCCGAATAACTTCGCGGCGTCGGGGTCCACGTCGAGGGATCTCATTCGGCTTCCAGCCAACTAGGTCGCAGTTTCGACGGCTTACGTTGAGGTGCTCCATTGAATCAGCCAAAAAGGCGACAAGCCTGTAGCAGACAATCAGTCCGCTTTCACGATCTTCGCAGCGAGCTCAGCTACAGCGCGGCGACCCCCCTCCGTCAATCCGCCCAGTGTCTGCGTATGAGTCTTCGCGCACTCAACGATCTTTTCGGCAACGTACTTCCGGGCGGGATGCGCTCGGACGACCCGATCGCAATACTGGCGAGATCGTCACCTCACGTCAGCGCTCTCGACGACGCATGACAAGGTTGATGCAGCAACGTCGCCCGCGTGAGGGTGCGTCACTGTTTCAGTAGACCGCCCGTGGGCCTGCCGCTACTTGCCGGTCCCTTGGCCCGGAGGCACTGATGGCGCGTTGTTGTTGGCGGGCTGGCCGGTGCGGTTCATTCCGCTGCTTGGGCCACCGGTGGCGTTGTTGCCGTAGCTGTTGCCCTGATTGGTATTCACAGTGCCTCCGACATTCGTTCCTGCGGTGCCCTGCACGCTTGAGGAACTGGTCGTCGTCTGCCCTGCCGCGGAGCCGCTCTGCGCAAGAGCGAATGGAAAACTGCCGAACATGACGCTCAGAAAGATCGCGATGTACTTCATCATCTATTTTCGCTCCTTGTTTTGAAAGGGGTCGGCGGCCTCGTCACAGCCCTGCCGGCTGCTGAAGAACATCAACGCCATCAGGCTCATCTGGTACATGCGAAGGATCAGCGGACTCGCACTCTTGGGTTACACCGCCGGAGCGTTGATATACATCTGGCAGTATCGGTGGCTTCACTAGAGAATCGAGAGTCGCATGTCATCGGTCCGCCACGGTTGATGGCACCCTCGCTTCTTATGTCGGCTATTGGTCGGTAGTTGAAGGTCGTTTGAACCCGAGTCATGCCGGCTTTCAGAAGCAAACCTGACGGCAATTCAACATCGCGTCTTGCCCCCTTGCGGACGTCGTCCAACTCTTTGCAGAGTGGGGGCGGTTCAACTGATTGGCAAAACGTTACTCTGGCGGGCTTTTTTCAGAAACCACAGGCTGCGTAGGTCTTGCGAGCAAGACGGTAGTGCGATCCGACTTCAACGAAATCGACATCGAGGCACTGATTGCCGTGGCGGTAGTCATCGGCGAGCCCTTGGCAATTTAGATATTCGATGTTGATCCGCCAGCGATGTTCCTGCGGGTCATAGGTCGCAAAATCATGTTGCGCCACGGCCGGTCCCTTGCAAAGCCCACCGATGTATTGCCGGATCTCCGGTGGCAAATCGGAAATATGCTGCGGGTCCCATGGGTCGTGCTTGTTCATCGAGGCAGCTTGAACGGTCGATCCTTGACATAGCAGCAAAGCCAATAGGCAGTTGCGCCAAGACATCGGAGCCTCCCCATGGTCATTTGGCGTGGAGAATAGTCTCCTCGCTGCCGGATTTCCATGCCGTTTGCGTTGCCGCCGCTGGCCCGCTCCCGGGGCAGAGTTTAGGCCAGCGGCGCAAGAGCCCAGCACGTCCGTTTCTTGTTTCTCTGAATGCTAGTGAGAGAAGCTGACGGGAAACTGACGACCGGCGCGGTGGAGTGACGCAGGCGCGGATTGGGGGGCGCTGAATTGGGAGGGCATATAGCGCCGGTGAGAATTGTTCGCAGCATTGATTTCTTAAAACTGCAACACATGGGGTCCCTCCAAGGCCGTAGGTGCTGATATGCCGAAGGGGGAGTGCAAGATCGCAGGCTTGCTAGCAGGAGAGGGAATCGAATCCCCGACCCAATCAATCCGGTTCTGGCCTTTAGCAGGCGATTCTTGCGGCGAAGCGTATAACAGATTGTCCGCTTTGCTCGCTCCAGCATCCCATTCTACGACGAGCATGAAATTGACCTAGCCCACAGGATCCGCGCGCTCTATCGGTGAAGGTACAGAAACAAAGGAAAAGCCGAACAGCAATCTCGCCACGCCGGCCCTCACAAAACCGTCGCACGAAATCCGGCTTGTTCTGTCGGAGAAAATAAAAAGCCCCTTCGGGCCAATCTCTTAAGGATGGTGGGCGCACCAGGGCTCGAACCTGGGACCCGCTGATTAAGAGTTTAAGATCATCCCTTCCCTGCAGTTTCGATTGCACGCCGCGTTACGATGAGTATTCGAGAAGCCCTTTGTTTATAGATGTTTCTCGCATAGTTTCGCGCTCCGTCGAACTCAAACCTCCAAATAGCTCGATCCGCCAACACCGTTTGAAAACCGTTTTGGCGGCCCTGGACTCTCGTCATGACCGATATTCGAATTTCTCTCACCGGGCGGGCTTCATCCATTAGGGTTTCCATTGGCAACGCCAGCGAGATGTCAACCCGAGCTGCGCGCGCCATTGCCAAGGAATATTTGGCTCAGATTAGCCGGGGGCGGCATCCGAAGGACGAGAAGCAAGCCGAAGGGACGAATCCCGCTCCGGCGATGGAGATTGGGGGGACAGTCGCAAGGATCACCCTCAGGCAGGCCTGGCAGCGGTATCTCGAGGCACATCTGATGCGCAAGAGCCGCAGTGAAAAGACCATCAGCGGCTATCGCGACCACGTCGAGCGAATCTTTGCGGATTGGCTCGACACCGCCCTGCATGAGCTCGCAACAGACCCGGCTCGGGTGGCCAGGAAGCACGACGAAATCACAAGAGAGAATGGGCCGTACATGGCCAACGGCAGCATGCGAACTCTGCGGGCCATCTATAATCATGCACGGAAGACGAACAGGTCGTTGCCGTCAGATAACCCGGCCGATGCGGTCGACTGGAATGAAGAGGAGCGCCGCAACACCGGGATGGGCTCCGCCGACCTGAAGGGCTGGTTCGCGCAACTCGCCGCCCTCGACAACCCCGTGCGGAGAGAGTTCCACCTCTTTACTCTCCTTTGCGGTTCTCGGCCCACTGCGCTCCAGGAAGCTAAACCGGAACACATCGATTTTCGGCGGCGGGCGCTGCACATTCCCAAACCGAAGGGCGGCAAAAAGAAAGCCTTCGAATCCCGTTGTCACGTCAGATGATCATTTGCCTCGTCCGCGCGATCCGGTTCAGCAGGCAAATGTATCCTGTGCAGGCACAAGAGTGGGTGTTTCCGGCCGACAGCACCTCGGGGCATTTGGCGGAAACAAAAGAGGACCGGGAAATGCTATCGAAGTGGGGTAACGACCTCCGCCAAACCTTCCGTACGATTGCGACTGCAGCCGGTGTCTCGGAAGTTGACGCCAAGCTCCTGATGAACCATGCCATTCCCGGTGTAAACGCAGGCTACATTACGCGGCACAAGCTTCTCGAAGATCATCTACGCAGCCAGCAGCAGGCGATCAGCAATGCCGTATTTGCTGCGTTGGGCCCATCGATGACCCAGAGGGCCTCGTTGCAGGATTGGCTCGGAAGAGGTGGTAGCCGACGAGCAACTCAACGGGCGGCTTGCGACAGAAAGCAAGGTGTAGTCTGGCCGGTTGTTCAAATTGAACAAGGATCATTCCGGAACTCGGTGCGTTGACGGTCCGACGCTTTTATGCGGGACACATGAATCGCTCCAATCCATCATGGGCCAATTTGAGCTAGCTGTCCCCGGGCTCAATTTGAGCGCCGGAAGGATGGCGACCAGCAGGCCGCTCCAACCAAACAAGGGCCATTCTAGGTAACTCCAAGCGGTCTCGGCACATGCTCCATGTCGGCGCAATCGAGGAAATGCGGAACGCCTGCGGCCAGATCGCGCGCCCCGCGAGACATCCGGCGGCGCCGTCGCCATAGGCGTGGCTGAGCGAACGCTCGAAATCGTCGGCTTCGACGCCCGCCGACAGCATGCCCCGTGGACGCGGCACGGTGAAGTTCCGCCTGGGTCAAGGATTCGAATCGGGGACCTGCAAGCGCGTTTGTTATAACTTCTGGCCGAGGCGACCTCCGACGGCCGGCTGCAAGGTCAAGAACGGCCACCAGGTCGCCGCGTAGGGTGGCGTGATTCTCGCCCCGCTTGTCGCCGGGGGTTATCACCACCTCGCCAACGAGCGAGCGGATGTCCACGCAGGCCTCCCCATTGGACTCCGGCTCGGCGAGCGTTTCGGCGAGGCGGATCACCTTGGCGCGGTAGTGCTCAGCGATATTCGGATGTACGTCCGGCAGATCGGCCGGGGCCTCAGCAAGACGTTTCTCGATCTCGGCCTTTTGCTGCTCCAGTTCGCTCATCCTTGCCTTCATGGCCGGCTGGTACATTCCATCCTCGATGGCGTCGAGAATCGCTTTTGTTGCCTTCTCAACCTTCTCAAGGGCACGGCGGCTCGCTTCCACTTGCGCGCGCCGCTCGTGGTTCTGGCGGTTGGTCTCTTCGGCATAGGCGCGCACTGCGACCGCTACAGCCTCGGGAGATACCAGTTTGTCGGTGAGGCCGGCCAGCACGCGCCGCTCAATGTCGTCCCGGCGAATGGTGCGGCCATTGTCGCATATCCCTTTGCGGAAATGACCAAGACAGCCGTAGCGGTCGTTGACGACGATGCCATATTTGCCGCCGCAGCACCCGCAGGTGAGCAAGCCCGACAGAAGGAAAGCAGGACGGCGTAAGCGGTTCAGCCGTTCCGCGCGAGCGGCGCGGACGCCGTTCGTTGTCGCCTCGAACTGCTTCGCAAGTTCGGCCTGGCGCAGCTTCACCCGCCGCCACAACTCGTCATCGACGATACGCAGCTCCGGCACCTCGGTCCTGATCCACTTGGCTTCGGGGTTGGGACGCGACACACGCTTGCCGCTGTTCGGGTCCTTGATGAAACGCTGCCGGTTCCAGACCAGCACCCCGGCATAAAGCTCGTTGTTGGCGATGCCATTGCCCCGGCAGGCGTGGCCCCGGATCGTCGTGTCGCCCCAGGTATGGCCGAACGGGCCGGGAATGCCGTCCCGGTTCAGATCGGTCGCGATGGCGCGCGGCGATTTTCCAGCCGCGAATTCCCGGAAGATGCGGCGGACGATCGCGGCCTCGGCTTCATTGATTGTGCGTTCGCCCCGAACCGGCTCGCCCTCGCTATCGGTACGTTTCACCACGTCGTACCCATAGCAGAGCCCGCCGCCGGCCTTACCCTTCTCCACCCGTCCGCGCAAACCTCGATGGGTCTTGGCGGCAAGGTCTTTCAGGAACAGAGCGTTCATCGTGCCTTTGAGACCGACATGAAGTTCTGAGATTTCCCCCTCGGCCAGGGTGACGATTTGCACGCCGGCGAAACGGAGATGCTTGAACAGAGTCGCCACGTCGGCCTGATCGCGCGAGACGCGGTCCAATGCTTCGGCCAGCACAATGTCGAACTTGCCGCGCTGGGCATCCTGCAACAGCGATTGGACCCCCGGCCGGAGAATGACACTGGCGCCGGAGATAGCGGCGTCATGATAGGTATCGATAACTTGCCACCGCTCCCTGCCCGCATGCTCACGGCAGATGCGGAATTGGTCCTCGATTGACACCACGCTCTGATTGTCAGTCGAATAACGGGCGTAAAGTGCAACCTTGGGCATGGCGTCGTCTCCAGATCGGACCCACATCGATTCAAGAATTTATGCCGATATCAAGGCGCGTCGGTTCATCGGGCGCCCCGACGCACTCCGCTCCTGTCGACGCTATTCCGGGAATTTCGCCGTCACTGGTGAAATTGAGCCATACAGGATGAAAATGCCGCTGCTTCAGAACGGCCAGGCCCAGTGTTGGGGAAGCCATTTCTGACGACGCTATCGTTGCCGCGGTTCGTTGTCATTGGCGGCGGCCGGAGGCTTGGCCTGCTCGCGGGCAAGCTGTCGGCCGATCGCTTCTGCAATCCGCAGAATGCGCGGGTCGAGCGGTTCGCCTGTGCGCGAGCCGTTGTCGTTGGCCGGATGAACGCCCGTCCGTTCCTCTTCCGCCGCCATTCCAATATTCCCTCGTCGGAATCCATCGGATCAGAACAACAAGGAAACTCAGGGCGGAAGCAGGAAAATTGATTCGTCGTACGGTGGCGTAGAAATGGTTGCAGACGGCGGTTTACCGCCTCTGATACGAGAATAGCCCCGGGAGGAGCGACCAGCTTGCAACGATCTCACCTCCGGAAGGGAAGCGCTCCGCTTCCCAATGAGCCTTGCTCGCATGGCAAGCCCTTGCCGGGGCGGCGACAGCCGGTCAAGGCCGCAAGCCGCGAAGCGGGGGCGCGGAACGCGCCAGCCTTGACGGGATGGCGCCGGTCTGGCCTGCTTGCCTCCAAGCAGACAAGGCTTTCCTTTCGGTTTACAGCCCGAGCCCCAGCTTGCGAGCGAACGACCAGTCGACTCCTCCATCTGGCATGGCGATGCCGGAGATGTGGCGGCCGATATGCTGTTCGAGCGCGGGCCGCCACGGGACGAGGCTGAATCCGAGGCCATCGTCGATCATCGCGAACCGGCCGCTGGATAACTGGGTTGAGCCGACAAGCTGGCCAGTGACGTGGCTGCCGGCGACGACAGGCTGCCATTGCAATCCGCGTTCGGCAGCGAGCACCTTGCCGGCCCGTTCAATATCGATGGCATCGAGCCGTTGGATCAGATCCCTGGGCGCACGGAGTTGGCCCTCACCGAGATCCTTGACGTGACCCATGTTCACGAGCGCCTGTTTGCGCTTCTCCAGTCCCGCCTTCACCTCCTGACCGAACCCCTCGCCGGCGAGCGCGATGCGCTGGCGGGAGAGCAGCTCGCGGTCGAGCCAAGTCGCTCCGTCGTGGCCGATCTGCTGGTCAAGGCCGGTGGGAGACAGGACGCTAACCCGGATGTTCGCACGGTCCCGCGCGAGATCGTAGGCTTGACCGCGCTCGGGAAGATCGGCAGGGACACGCCAGTGATCCGCATCGATCCGCTCGGCATGGCCGGCCCGGCGCAGCGCCTCCAGCCGGCGAACGTGGGAGCGAACGAAGGCCTCGGGATCACCGCCGATACGGTCGATGGCACTTCGTGCCCGTTCCAGATGCTCGGACGGGCGATAGACGCCTTCTTGACCTGCGACATCCATGATGTTGTGGTCTGCGGCTCGCGGCCCGGGAGGGGTGGAGCCGGCCACGACGATCATGCCTCGGCCGACGTCCTCGGCGCGGGCGGCATCCATCTCGATGTGATGCACCCGCCCGTCCACCCCGTCGATCACCAGCCGGACCCGCTCGCCCATCTCGTCGCCGCCAAGCCCTTTGTCGAGCACGCGGCCGACGATGCGCTCGGTCGCGTTCTCGCGGTGCAGGACGTAGCGCGCGGGATGGCGGTGCTCCGCCAGCCCTTCGCGCTCCAGTGCCCGATGCATGGTCTTGATGATGTCGCCGCGTTCGCCGAGCTCCCGCAGCACCGGCTCGGCCTTTGGCGATACAATCCATTTGCCAGTCTCGATCTCAGTCGCCAGCCCCATGCGCTCCAGCTTGCGCGCCCGCTCGATCAGCAGCGCGCGGTTCTGACGGAACGTGTCGCGCATGTCCTGGTCGGGACGCAGGTCGGTGAACTCCCTCCCCTGTTGCTCGGCGATCAGCATCCGGTCGAGCCTGGTGAAGCGATCGGCATCCACTTCCCGTTCAAGCTCCTTCGTCACCTCAAGCTCGGTCTGCCGGCCCAGTTCCCGGGTGACGATCTCGCTGGCCCGTTCGCGGATGCCGTAGGCGATATAGTCGCCGGCGATGTTGAGGGTCTTGCCGTCGTCGGTGATGCCCCGAACGATGATGTGGGTGTGCGGGCGGCCGGTGTTGTGATGATCGACCGCGATCCAGTCGAGTTTCGTCCCAAGGTCGGCTTCCATCTGCTTCATCAGATCGCGGGTGGTCTCGCGCGGGTCGGCAAGCTCCACGCCGTCCTCGGCCGAGACGATGAAGCGGAACTGGTGCCGGTCATCGCGGCCCCGGTCCAGGAAAGCGCGGCCATCCTCCACGTCGCGCTCGCCCGAATAGACTTGGCCCTTCTCGCCATCCTTCGTAACGCCGTCCCGCTCGAGGTAGCGCAGATGCGCGTCAACCGCCTTGGCGCCGACAAACTGCCGCCCGCGGGCAGCTCCGCGCTGCGGGTTGAGCTTCACCACGCGGGCCTTCACCACCACCCGTCGCGCCCGTGTGCGCGCCCCGCTCCCGTCCCGGCTCCACGCGCTCCGATCCCTCAGCGTCAGCGCCGTCGCGACGCCCCGGCCCCTCGCGTTGAACCGGCCGCTGCTCTTCCCTTCCCGGCCACCTGCCGAACGGCTGATCCAGTTGGGGTTGCCGCCGGCCTTGCGGACCGCGACCTTGACTTGGGTCAGGAAGGATTGTGTGCGTGGATTGACGCGTGTGCCGCGGCTGCGGGACCGTCCCGGACGAATGCGGAAATCGGAGTCATCGGTTGCCATCCGCTAGAAATCGACGGGCAGAAATCCCGCTGCAAGACCCTTCGTGCGACGATCGTAGCGTGGCGCGAAATTACGTGCTGCGGCGTGAAAACGGCGGAGCCGCCAACGCCGCACATTGCGAGCGCCACCCATTTTAGCATTGAAAATAAAGTAGAAAGTGAAGAGAGCGGCACCCCTTCACCTTGCAGAGTTCTGTTACACGCTGCAAAAAACAATGTGCAGACAACCTCTTGCGACCGGAAGGAGCCGCGAACGAAAGTTCGCTTTATCTTGCCGTCGATTGTAACCAACTAACCAACAACCAACGAACCAACGTAAGCGTCCGACTCCTGCACGACTCTTCGAGAGTGTGTTCTCGTTCCATTTCGGGTTCTCTACTGCATTGGAGAATCTCCGGTGGGTCCAAAACATTTCCAGAACAAAGCCAGGCGTGAATGGTGGTCGATTCACATCGAGGCCTGGCAACTCAGCTGGCGAGGAATCGGCACGCAAGCTCACGGAATGGCAGGCGGAATTGCGCCGCGAGAAGCCGCCGTGAAGAGCGGGAGAAAGGACTGCGAAAGCGCCGCCGGCAAGCTTTTGGCATCAGCACGGACGTGCGCAATCGCGCCGTCCAAGCGTTCTGGGCGATGCATGTGGAGGCGATGAACTGGAGCGGAATGGGCGTACGCGAATACGCTGCCGCGCTGTCTCTGTCGCCTTACGCGCTGCGCAAATGGCGTGACCGGCTGGATGAGGGCCAGGTTGAAATCGACTGGCGAGCGCATCTTCACCCCTCCGCCCGGCCCGTCGGCGTATCGCGCAGGGCGTATTGCCGTCGACATCGATTGGACGTGAATACTTTCGCGCGCTGGCTCGACGCGCTCGCTGTGAGTCTGCACGCAGCTCACGGAATATCAGGCAGAATTGCGCCGCGAAAAGCGCCGTGAAGCGCGGGAGAAAGGGCTGCGCCGCCGGCAAGCCTTTGGCATAAGCACGGACGTGCGCAATCGCGGCATGCAGGCGTTCTGGGCGATGCATGTGGAAGCGATGAGCTGGAGCGGAATGGGCGTGCGCGAATACGCTGCAGGTTCGAAGCCATGCTGGAACAGTATCGCTGACCTACTGTGGCGCAGGCTATGCACAATCGGCAGAATCACGCCTAGATTGCACAGAGAGCTCGGAGCCTTTTGGGCTTCCTCTGATCGCGCCAAGCTGCGCCATGCTGATGGCGGCTCCATGATCTCGTGATCTTGCCTGTTGCGCCCGTGCTCTCGCAAGCGCGGCGGCAAAACTGGCCGCTCAAAACCGCGTCATGTTGGCCGCCGGCGGGTTTGGATACTTCGCGACGCTCGCCTTGTACCCCTCCACCGCCTTTAACAGTGGCCCGACCACCCATTCGTACATCTCGCCGATGTTGTGCTCCTCGCGCGGGTCCGCTTCGATATTGAATACTTTGGGATAACCGTTCAACGGCGCCGCGCTGGTGCCCACACCGCCCAAGAGAGTGGCGCCGCTAGAGCCGCTGCGGCCTGGCCCTACGTCGGCGAAATAGGCACGGAACTGTTTCCAACGCGCCGCAACCAGATTGGGGCCGACGAAGGTCAAGAGGTGTTCGCGCCGCCCAACATCATTTCCGCCGAGCAGGAGGTCGGCCTGGTCGACGCCGTCGATCGGGCGGTCGTCCGGCACCTTGCCGCCCACGATATGCGCGAAAGTGGGGAAGAAATCCATGATCGAGAACATCGCGTAGGACGATCGTGGTTGGATTCGACCAGGCCAGCGAATGATCGCGGCGGTTCGGATCGAGCCTTCGCTGACGTCGCCGAGCGCGCCGTGATAGGGTCCGGAAAAGGCTATGTCTGGCATATCGCCGCCGAAGGCGCGCACCGCGGGGCCGTCGGGACCGTTGTCAGAGGCGAACACCACGATGGTGTCACGCGCGAGGCCGAGCTCGTCGAGCGCATCGAGCATCCTGCCGACGATGGCATCGCCTTCCATCAGCGAGTCGCCGAACTGCCCGATGCGCGATTGGCCCTCGAAGCGCTTCGACGGCAGGTTCGGAAAGTGCGTTCGGGAAATCTGCAGGTAGAGAAAGAACGGCTTGCTGGCCGCCTTCTGGCGCCGCATGAAATCGATGCCGCGGTCCACGAGCTCCCAGTCGATCCCGCGTCGGACTTCTTCGATATAAGGTTTGACCACCTTCAGTGGCTCGCCGCGCTTGGCCTCATAGATCTGCGGCCCCCTGTCCAGCGGGATATCGAGCGTCTTGGTCTGGCGACCCTGGGGGGATCATCAGGAAGGCGTCCCAGGTGCGCCCGGCGGGATGCCGTAGAACTCGTCGAAGCCCTTGTTCTGCGGCTGGCTATAGGACTGCGCGCCAAGATGCCATTTGCCGAAGATCGCCGCGGCATAGCCGGCATCATGCAACATCTCGGCCATGGTGATTTCCTTCGCCGGCAACGAGATGTCGGTTCCTTCAACCGCAACCAGCGACAGTCCGGAGCGGATCGAATAGCGCCCGGTCAGCAATGCGGCGCGCGATGGCGTGCAGGACGGTTCGACCAGGAACTGCGTCAGCCGCAACCCCTCCGCCGCGAGGCGATCGATGCGCGGCGTCGGCGCCCCGCGCAGCTCGCCGCCGCCGTAGACCCCGAGATCGCCGTAGCCGATGTTGTCGGCGAGAACGAAGAGGATGTTGGGCTTCGTTTGCTGCTGCGCTGATGACGAAGCAACAAACAACGGATGAGCAACGAGGCACGACCCGATGAGCAGCGCGTCGAGCATCTTCGGCCGCGATTGAAACCAGCTCATGTTGCGTCTCCACTGACTGCCGAAACCAAAATGCCCTCAGAACGAAATGCCAGACTGCACCCGATTGGGACGGGTGCGGCCCGGGACGCGAGGACCTGCTTTCGCGACTACGGTTGCTTGGCCGGACCGATCTGCGGCGCGCGAACCGGCTTGGCCATGCCGTAGAACACAGTCACCCCCTGGCCGCCGCAACGGGTCGAGAGCGCTTCGTTGGGACTGCCGAAACAGCTGGCAATATCCTGCCAGTTGTTCATGACCCAGATGTTGCCTGCGGGATCGACGGCAAGATCGGTCTGCATTTGCAGGCCTCCGCCGACATAGCCTCCGGGTGGCGAAATCTGATCGCCGGTCTTCATACCAGGAGGGCAGTTCTCGGTACGAGTGCCGCACAACTGGGTGATCGGACTGTTAGGAGCGGCAAAGTTGGAAATCCAGACATTGTCGTTGCCATCTATCGTCGCTGCCCAAGGACCAGGCAAACCGCCACCAGTGAACGGCGAGCCGGGATATTGGGTACCGTCCGGTCGCAATAGCGTGACGCTGCCACCGTCTCGACTAGTCTGTTTGGCCATTTGCTCAGTGAGAGTCCGGTCAGCGTTGCCACCCATCTTCAGGACAGCGATATCCTCGACGATATCGAACATTCCCCGATCCGAACTGCCCAACCGATTAGTGACCCAGACATTGCCACGACTATCGATGCCAAGCCCGCTGCCGCTGTAGCCGCCGGTCTTGAATTTCTCGACCTTGCTCGGGTCAGAGGCGGGAAATCGCGTCACATGCGCGCCAAAGGCGTTCGTGACCCAGATCCGGTCCTGCTGATCGATGCCAAGGTGGAACGGACCCACGAACGATTTGCAAGGTTCAACTTCTCGACCCTCGCAGACGATCCGGCCTTTGGTTGGATCGCCCTTGGGAAAATGGAGAAGCTGGCTCTTTGAAATTCCCACCACCCACACATCTTCACTGGGAGTGGCGATAATCCCTTGCATCAGCCCGAGCTTGCCATCGAAGGTGATGCCCTCGGGTGGCGTCAGCGGTTTGCCATTCTTGTCGAACACCGCGATTGACTTGCCGCCATAACTGGAAAGCCAGGCATTGTCCTTGGCATCGACGGCCGCTCCAAATGTACCGCCTTGCATTCCACCGCCGGCAAACCCGGTGGTGATCGGGGAGAGCGGACGACCGTTGGGCGCGAACTTGGTGGCATTGCCTTGCCAAAGGGTATCCTGCGCTTGCCAGCCTATTGTGAAGTTGTCGCCGACCCAGAGGTTACCTTCACTGTCGAACATTGCCTTGCCGCCGGCGCGATACCCGCCGCCATCGAACTTGAGCGGTAGAACCCACGCGCTGGGTGCGAAGCCAAGATAGGGCATGTAGGGCACGGCTCGCATGGTCTTGTCTTTCGGGACCGGATAAAATTGGTCGAGAAGAGCAAACACTCGCGTCGGCTGGTACCACGGAGCCCGAGCAATTGACTGCGCTGCCATCAGCGTGTCATTCGGGGCGTCCCCCTTTGGTGATGTAGTCGCGGTGTACAATTTGGGACACGCATCTGGTGTCACGCGCGTGACGCATCCGGCAAGCGCATCCGCAAGCGTGGCGAAATTGGCCATCGTTGGAGTCTGACTGCTATTGAGGGGGTCCTGAATTGTCGTGCCCCAGCCACCCGTTTGCAGATCGACGAAGTTCGGGACATTGCCCGCCGCGATGCGCAGGCCAAGCGAAGGTCCCTTGATCGCCGTGCCGTCGAGGAATTGCGCGTGGGTCCACACCGAGGCCACGGTCGTCATCTCGTTAATTGTGACCGTCGCCGGTAGGTTGCCGCCTACCACGGTCATCAGCGCAATGGCGGGGTTATCACCACCTTGCGCATTGGCTCCGGGTTGGCCTCCCTTCGCGATCAGATAGAGTGTGACAGCACCGGTCGGAATGGTCGGATTGAGCGCAAATCCACCATCGGCTCCGGTGCGGGCCTGTCCCAGCTGCTGCGGCGCGCCCTCGCTCGCAGCCCAGAGGGTGACGGTCGAATTGGTGATCGGTTGGCCACCGCCGAGAACTTTGCCCTCAAGTGCATCCGCCGTACCAGCGCCAGCTACCCAACAGAGCATGCTGCTGACCAGGACCGTCATGACGAAGCTGGTCTTGTTCCTCGCGATCATAGACGCCTCCCACTCTTTGATTCCTGTATGTTTGCGCAATTTGAACCAGTTAGCGCTGGAGACTATTGTTGCCGGCGCGTCAAAGGGTTTGGCTATGCGAAATCGGCACGTTCGATAAACTTCGTTTGTCGCCCGAAGTTTTGGCGCAAACGAACTAGCGGCTGCGCAGCGGAATTTGACGACCGAAATGAAAGAGGCCGCCAAAGGAGGCGGCCTGTGTTGGTAACGCCGCACGCAGCCGGACCTGTTCCGTCGCCCGCCCGCCCCCCTGATTCCTGAAAAACTAAATCCGTCCCGGTGGTTAGACCGGGACGGTGAGTGAGTTATAATGAAAATGGTTGCGGGGACGGGATTTGAACCTGTGACGTTCAGGTCGTCAGTTGGCGACTAGATACTTGAGGCCGCGGAATGTCGGCCGGCCAAGAACTGAGCGTCAACGAGACGTGGATCTGGTAGGGGCGGAGACCGACCCATTCCAACATCAGCATTAGATACAAACCAGCTCCGTTCGCCACGTCGAACGAGACCAACGTCTCGCAGTTGCCCGCATGCGCTCGTCAATCCGCTCGGGTCGAGCCCATCCATCATGGGGCCATCGAGAATTTCCAGCGCAAGTCTTTCATTTCATTGATCTATTTTTCCTCCACTCGATCCTTTATGGGATTGGACCGATTGAAGAATTTCGCGCGACCAGGCTTCTGCACATTGGTTTCTCTAAGATCATATCCGACCAGATTGGAAGCGAAAATCGCGCTTTTGCATTCTCAGTGCACACGCGTGGCGCCTACGGCGAATACCCAATTGCCATCGATCACAACGCGTTCGTTGACCGACGCCGCGCCCTGCCGGCGAGCAGCCGCAACAC
>NZ_JADPIU010000116.1:0-1578 GCF_023073075.1 Bradyrhizobium sp. 61
CCCGCTGGCGGTCCTGGATACGCTTTGCTCGAGCGATAGCCGGGACGTCTCGTTTCGCAGTCTTGTCCTTGTGGCAGGGCGTGCAGAGAACGGTGCAATTCTCCAGCGTCGGTTCGCCGCCAAGGCCGTCTGCGATGGAATGGTCATAGTGAAACTTGCCGAGCGTGAGCCGGGCGCCGCACTGCGGGTTCTCGCAGTTGCCGTTGGCGCGCATGAAGGCGTCGCGCTTGACCTGTTTGGAGAACTCGCGCCTCATGCCTCTTCAAACTCCTCTTGATCGTGGAACTTGATGCCGTTCTCCACGCCCCATGCCGAGATGTATTCCATCAGTTCAGACATCTCGGTAACTGACAGGTCGGATGAGGAGCGACCGCACGGGACCATGCCGACACCCTGGAGTCTCGGCAGATACTTGATCTCAATGCCGCGTTCTTCGGCGTAGGCATGCAGGAACATCAGCTTCCACTGCTCGGTGTTGTATCGGCGGCCCTCGATGCGGCCTTGCACGGCAACATCAGTCAGCATCGCCCAAAATCGGGAGTTCTGATCGACGGATCGGCACGGCCCTTTGAATTCAACTCTTGATCCTGTCGGCGCTTTATTGATCCACTGAATGGCTCGCTCGCGCTCCGCCGTGCTTTGCAGTGTTACGATTGCCCGGCTCATGCCGCGCTCCTCTTGAGCTGTTCGGTCAGGCCACCAGCGCTGCGGACGGCATCCACGACGCTCACGAGCTCGGCGTTGAATTCCTTCACGGCGCCGGCAAGCGTGGCGATGTAGCCGTCATCCCGCGGGACGCGGACGATCAGGAGAGGCAGGCGAGGGCAGTAGGACACGAAGTCCCAATACTGCCGCTCCGTCACCCACATGTTGCCCTGCACCTGGGCGCGGTGCTCGGCCGGCAGCTCGCCCTTGAGCAGCCGTTCGACCTGGATGTGAGGAAGGGCGGTCTTGATCTCGAGGCCGCCGTCTTCTCCGATCAGGGAATCCGGCGAACAGCCCTTGTCGCCGTTGACGATGAAACCGACTTGGAGCGTGTCCACGTCGCGCATCAGCTCGTAAGCCTCGCGCGCCTCGGCTTCCTGCTCCTTACCGCGCTCCATATGGACGTTGGAATAGCTCTCCATCGGCTCGTTGGTCAGGATCTCGCCCGCCAGCTTCAGCATGTAGGTCCGGCGCGTGACGGACTTCCCGCCGTCCTTGCCCTTCGCCATGACGGTTGAGAACTCGCTGGCGGTCGGGATGCCGAGCCGGGCGGCGAACCATTCCGGCGTGCCCTGCTCACACTGAATAACCTTCGGTGCCATCGTCAGCCCCTCGATTTCGCATTGAGCATGGTGACGGCTTCCTGGAAGCGCTTGCTCGGGAGCTCGGCCAACTGCTCGACCTTGAAGAACCGGAGGAACTTCGCCTTATCGGCGCCGACGCTCTCGATCAGCTCGGTCAGCGTCCCGATCTGTTCCTCGGTGATCGAGGCGCCGCCTGTGACGGTGTTGCCGTCTCGGTCATCGCCAATCGCGATATTGAAGATCATCTTGAGCAGGTATCGCTGGCCGTATGTCATGGCCGCGCCGGCAG
>NZ_JADPIU010000115.1:0-1480 GCF_023073075.1 Bradyrhizobium sp. 61
TGTCAATCGGCCCTTTAATTGCGGATTGATGTCAATTCTCTTTTTGAAGCCATTCGGCAAGACGGTAGCGCTCGCCCCGTCGGAGCGGGTCGGGTTGCGGAGACGGGGCGAGCGCGGCTGGTAGATCGATAGCCAGCTCGGTAGTCGTGGGCCGATTAGCCGTTACCTAAATCTCAATGCGATCAGCTGCCCGTCGCTGGGGTCATGGTCCTTTCCGAGGTCGCAAGCGCCTCATGATGATGTCCGGATCGGGTGCCTCATCGTTTGCAACGGTGTGCGGGCGAGCCCGCCACCAGCCGATTGACCGAGGTCACCACGACCACCGTCCCAGCGGGACATCCCCGGGCCCGGCGGACCGGGCCAGGAACTTGCAAAATAAGGTCAGGCCGGCGCGTGGCCCCAGTCGAACGACGTACCATCGACCCAAATGCAGTGGAGGATCACAGCGATCTTGCGCGCAATGGCGACCTTTGCCTTTTTCATGCCGACCCGCTTCGCGAGCTTTATTCCCCAGGCCTTGAGGGAAGACCATTTTTTGGTCCGATAGAGAAGGACGGTCGCTGCCTCGAACAGGTAGGTTCGGAGAAGCCTGTCGCCCCATCGGGATATCTTGCCACTAGTGTCAGTTTCACCAGATTGGTTGCGCCGAGGTGTGAGGCCGAGATAGGCGCCGACTGTCGAGGCCGATCGGAAGCGGGACGGGTCATCGATCGTATGGCGGAACGTCAAGGCAGTCACCACGCCGACACCAGGAACCGTCATCAGGCGACGCGTCGTCTCGTCAGACTTCGCCAATCGGCGGACCTCGTCGTCGAATTTGCTCTGCTGCTGGCAGATATGTTCATGAATCGACAGGAGCGGCTCGATGACGTTAAGAAGTTGATGACCTTCGCCCAATAGCTCGCCGACCTGGTTACGGAACTGTTGGCCAATGGCGCGAGGGAATAGCAACCCACATTCCTTGATCAGACTGCGGACCTGGTTCTCGATATCCCGGCGCATGGACACAAGGCGGAATCGCGCGACAAGGATCGCTCGAACCTTCTGGCTCTCCTCGCTCTTGATTTTGACTTCACGATACCACCCGACCCGCACCAGTTCGGCAAGGCCCCGAGCATCATTCCGATCGCTCTTGTTCATGCGGACCGACAGTGCTGCGTGTGCATGCCTTGCATCGATGCAAACGACGGGAAGTTCAACCCTACGAAGCTCGTGCCAAAGCCAGCTTGCCATCGCGCCCGTCTCAAAGCCGATCCGCTCCGCCAGTGGCGCATGTCTACGAAGCAGCTTGGACAGATCGCCGGGATCAGACTTGGCCTTTCCTTCAAAAATCGCCTGACCAGTCTCGTTGACCACGCAAACCGAAGTCTCTCTTTGCGAGACATCCAGGCCGACGTATTGCCTCATGACAGCTCCTCCGAATCGCTTGATTGCGAGAGCTCGACGATAACGGAGCTTTCGTGCCCCGAGCGCTGACCGC
>NZ_JADPIU010000013.1:0-1459 GCF_023073075.1 Bradyrhizobium sp. 61
TCTAGGAGCCTGTCCGAGTAGTCCCTGTTCAATTGGTCGGGAGTCTGATTCTATTTGCGTCCATGAGCAAGTATTTTCGGCCCTGGAAGATTGATCAGCCGCAGCTGTTGCCGCCGAGTGTGCAAGATTTCGTGCCGAGGGACCATTTGTCACGGTTCATCGTGGAACTGGTGCGGGAGAGCCTCGACCTCAGCGGGATCACCAACAGCTATACGAGTGCGCTTGGCCAGCCGCCGTTCGATCCGCGCCTGATGGTGGCGCTGCTGCTCAACGGCTACGCGAGCGGTATCTATTCCTCGCGGCGGATCGCCAAGGCGTGCGTCGAGCGCGCCGACTTCATGATGATCGCAGCGCTCGATGCGCCGGATTTTCGCACCATCTCCGAGTTCCGCAAGCGGCACCTCAAACAGCTGGCCGGGCTGTTCGTGCAGGTGTTGAAGCTCGCCGAGAAAGCCGGATTGGTGCGGCTCGGACACGTCGCGCTCGACGGCACCAAGATCAAGGCGAATGCGTCCAAACACAAAGCGATGAGCTACGAACGCATGAAGAAGCGACAAGCCGAGTTGCAAGCCGAGGTCGATCGCTGGCTGGCCGCCGCTGAGGCCGCGGATGCTGAAGACGACAAGCTACACGGCAACAAACGCGGCGACGAACTGCCCGGCTGGGTCACCGACAAGCAGAAGCGGATCGCCAGGATCGCCGAGGCTAAGGCAGAGCTGGAGGCTGAGGCGAAGGCCGCGGCCGACGAGGAGCGTCGCATCGAGGCCGAGAAGCAGAAGAGCCGCGAGGCCGAGGGCCGCAAGAAGACCGGCAAGCCCGCCGCACCGCCATCCGACGAGCCTGCCCCAAAGGCGCAGCGTAACTTTACCGATCCCGAAAGCCGCATTCTCAAGACCAAGGATGGCTTCATCCAGGGCTACAATGCGCAGGCGGCCGTCGACGGCAAAGCGCAGATCATCGTTGCGCACGCCCTGACGCCCAGCACGAGTGACCATGGCCAGCTGGTGCCGCTGGTCGACGGCATCCAAGCCAATCTCGGCCGCAAACCGGAACAAGCTTCCGCCGACAGCGGCTATCTGAGCGAAGCCAACCTCGCCAGCCTCGATCAGCGCGGGATCGACGGCTACATCGCCACAGGACGCGCCAAGCACCCCACCGCCGACAACGGCAAGGTCGGTGGACCGTTGACACAGGCAATGAGAAAAAAGATCGCCGACGGCGGCTTCGAGACCCCCTACCGACTGCGAAAGCAGATCGTGGAGGCGGTGTTCGGACAGATCAAGCAGGCACGCGGCTTCCGCCAGTTCCTGTTACGAGGCCTCGTTAATGTGCAGGCCGAGTGGGCGATCGTCTGCACCGCCCACAACCTCGTCAAGCTCGGCAACCTCGCCAGTACCGCATGAGCGGGCTATCGTAATGAAATCTAACCAGCCAAAACGATAACTGGACGGGCTCCTAG
>NZ_JADPIU010000053.1:0-1450 GCF_023073075.1 Bradyrhizobium sp. 61
CACTACTTTGGCAGAATGTGTTTTCGCCGCTGTTTTTCAAGGATTTGCTTTCGGCAATATGGGCACTGCTGGGGCGGCGGCCGAAGGATGAGATCGACGATGGCGTGACGTACGGCGGGCATGGTTGGTTGAGGCGGAGGCCCGTTGATTCTTTTTTTTCCGCCCCGCGTTTGCGAGGCGACGATGTTGCAGGAAGGCGTAGGCAATCATTGTCATAAGGGCGTGGCGATGAAGACCTTGCCATGATCGCCCTTCGAAGTGATCAAGTCCAAGTTCCTCCTTCAACTGTTGATGCGCCTGCTCACAAATCCACCGTGCCTTGATGGTGGCGGCCAGCGTGCGCAGATCCGTCATCGCCGGAAGATTGGCGAGATAGTATTTCTTCTCTCCCGAGGCGCGTTGCTCGCCAATGAGCCAGGCTTCGTCGCCTGGGAGATGCTGCTGACCTTTATCCCATATCCGCTGCGGAGGTCCGTCGGCGGTGCGGACACGGAGAGCAGCAAATCGGGCTTTGAGCCGACCTTTCGTCCCGCTACGCCAACTCACGGTTTTCCATTTGGCGCTGGCCAGCATTTGTTCTGCCGCAATCGATAAGATATCGGGCACGTGGTGCTTTCGTGGTTTCCCGCGGACTTTGGTAATCGGCCAAATGAGCTTCACATCGACCGGATACACTTTCAGGTGCCGAGGGATGCCGACAGCCCAGGCCAGCCCGCGCTCTGTTAGCCCTTGTCGAAACGGTGCGCTGAGGCCGTATCCTGCATCCGCCAGCACACATCCAAAGCGCACGTTGGCTGCCATCGCGCGGTCAATCTCGGCCAAAGCAATCTCCGGCTTGGACCGTGGCGTTCGGTGTTCGACTGGCACGCGAGCGCGCTTCAAACGAGACATGTCGCTTGTCCAACTGTCAGGCAAAAAGAGACGTAACGCGACCATCACTGGCACTTCGCCGCGCGCAAGCGTTAAAGACACCAGCGTTTGGCAATTTGCCGTTTTACCGAGAGCCGACGCGTATTGAGCCGCAACACCGACCGAGCGCTCACCCTTCTTCGGCAGTGAGGTGTCATCAATAACCAGCACCGCATCGCTGCCGCCGACAAGTCGGTCCGCCTGGTTGAGCAGCTCTGTCTCCAGCGGCGTCGCCTCCCAGACACCGTCCGCAATGAAATGGTGCAACTGGTCGTAGTTGCTCGTGGCAAGGCGTTCCGCCATCGGCTGAACACTCTTGCGATCGCCAGGACCGATCAATCCCGCAACATATAGAGGACACATCCGCTGTCGGGTCTTATGACCCAGCCGGTCCAAGAACGGCATCAGCCAGCGTTCGAGTTCGTCTTCCCATCCCGGCATGGTCAGCCCTCCAAGAGCCGACCACCCATGAATCATTGAAAAATTGATTCGGGAATCCTATAAATCGCGATGAAATCAACAATCTGCCAAAGTAGTGCTA
>NZ_JADPIU010000102.1:0-1425 GCF_023073075.1 Bradyrhizobium sp. 61
GATCGTGTCCCCTAGCGTGGTGTAGCTGGCGGCGGGTCACCGCGTTCGCCGGCGAGGGCCGGGTCGGTCAGCTGGCGATAGCCGTGATGCTGACGCTCGGATCATCGCTCAACGGCGCGATGGTTTCCAGTGTCATGTAGCGGGCGCGCTGGACCGCCCACTCATCGTTCTGTTCGAGCAGGATCGCTCCGATGAGGCGGACGATGGCATCCTCGTTGGGGAAGATGCCGACCACCTCGGTCCGCCGCTTGATCTCGCCGTTGAGGCGTTCAATCGGATTGGTGGAGTGCAGCTTGGTCCGATGCTGCGGCGGGAACGTCATGTAGGCGAGCACGTCGGTCTCGGCCTCGTCGAGGAAGCAGGCCAACTTCGGCAGCTTGGGCCGGAGCTGATCCGCAACCTTGCGCCATTGCGTACGCGCGGCCTCGGCATCGTCCTGGGCGAAGGCGGTGGCGATGAAGGCGGAGACCACGCGACGGCCGCTCTTGCCGGCATGCGCCAGCGCATTACGCATGAAGTGAACGCGGCAGCGCTGCCAACTGGCGTTGAGCACCTTGGCCACGGTGGCCTTGATGCCCTCGTGGGCGTCGGACACGACCAGCTTGACGCCGCGCAGGCCGCGGCGGGCGAGCTTGCGCAGGAACGCCGTCCAGAACGTCTCGGCCTCTGACGGGCCGATATCCATGCCGAGAACTTCGCGGCGACCGTCGCTGTTGACGCCGACCGCGACGATCACCGCGACCGACACGATGCGGCCATTCTGGCGCACCTTCACATAGGTGGCGTCGATCCACAGATAGGGCCAGTCGCCCTCGATCGGACGGCCAAGGAACGCCTTCACCTTGTCGTCGATCTCGCCGCACCGCCGGCTGACCTGGCTCTTGGAGATGCCGGTCATGCCCATCGCCTGCACCAGATCGTCCACCGAACGGGTCGAGACGCCCTGCACGTAGGCTTCCTGCACCACGGCGGTGAGCGCCTTCTCGGCCATCCGGCGCGGCTCCAGGAAACCCGGGAAGTAAGAGCCCTTGCGCAGCTTGGGAATGCGCAGTTCCACCGCGCCGGCGCGGGTCTCCCAGATCCGGTCGCGGTAACCGTTGCGCTGGGCCAAGCGCTCGGGGCTCTTCTCGCCATAGGCGGCCCCGGTCTGGCTTTCGACTTCCAGCTCCATCAGGCGCTGGGCAGCAAAGCCGATCATCTCGCGCAGCAGATCGGCATCAGGGGTCTTCTCTACGAGCGTGCGCAGGTTCATCATGTCGTCGGTCATCGGCGGGTCCTCGGTTGCGTTGGCGCGTGTCGCAACCCGATCCTACCGGAGAACTGCCGGTGACCACCGCAAAGCCGCCCGCCCGCTACGGCGCTACTGGGGGCGCGCGTCCGGGCGGCTTTGCTCTACCGAGCTACACCACCTCCGGGGACACGACC
>NZ_JADPIU010000022.1:0-1322 GCF_023073075.1 Bradyrhizobium sp. 61
GCGGGCCTCACGCCAGAGAGCGGGATCGTCCCAGCCGCCGAGAAAGAGCCCCGGGTGCCCTGTCTGATCGGCGAAAAAAAATCGCAGGAGCGCGGCCGGCGGTGAGTGTCGAGACGATCATTCAGAGCCGCCGGGCGAACAAACTTTGGACAGCAGTTTATCATGGTCGCAGCCCCACGCGTCGGGACATTGGAGCTGCTAACGTCCGTTCGTGGCCTACACCGACGAAATCCCGCGCTCGTCCCAATGGCGGCTGTTAAGGGGCGACCGGAAATGGCTAACATATGGCCAAAACAACGCGACTGGCGAGCAGGCTTTGGAAACTGTGCCCCAGCAGGCCGTAGTCAGCGTATATTTGGGCACAAGGAGGTGCGAAATGGCGACAGCAGCTACCCAAGTCGTTCTTGATACGCCGGCGCCCGTGTTCCAGCTTCCGGCCACCGACGGCAAGATTTACGCACTGGACGACGTTGCCGGCGAAAAAGGCACGGTCGTCGTCTTCATCTGCAACCATTGTCCCTATGTCAAAGCGGTGATCGACCGCATGGTTTCGGACGCCCGCGTGCTGATGTCGGGGAGCATAGGCTTTGCGGCGGTTTGCTCGAACGATGCGGCGAACTATCCCGAAGACTCATTTGAGAATATGAAGCGTTTCGCGAAGGCTCATGATTTCCCGTTTCCATATCTCCACGACGAGACCCAGACAGTCGCTCGGGCGTATGGGGCGGTCTGTACGCCGGACTTCTTCGGCTACAATGCCGACCGCAAGCTCAAGTATCGCGGCCGGCTCGACGAAGGGCGTGCAACTCCGCCTCGCGCGGGGGCGCCCCGAGAGCTTGTCGAGGCCATGCGCGCGATTGCGACCACCGGTCTTGCGCCGGCTGACCAAAAGGCGTCTATTGGCTGCTCGATCAAATGGAAGGACGAATGAAGCCGATCCCTGTCAACAGGTTTCGTATCTGAGACCGCCGCGTGCGGCAGCATTTGCTGCACATGTGCGATTTGACTAGCGGCATCACGAGGACCCTGCGGCTGCTGGCGGAGTCGCGTTCGCCCCTTCTCCTTCAGGTCTGCTTCCGGGGCAACACGAGGCTTCGGCTCCTGCAATCCGACCCGTCAGTGCTGCGTCGCTTTTGCGACACCGATCGACTCCTGTCGAGCGCTCGGACCAGATTTGCTCACCCTGAGTTCTTCCGGTGTTGGCCCGTTTGGGGCACGCCAACCGGCCCGGAAACTGTCCGCTTGTCGAGGGGAGACGGGAAGTGGCTCGCCCGCGGTCAAAATGGCGTATTGACTCCAACCGGACGTTGCGCACCCCAAGA